>NZ_CEYOSI010000090.1:6716-12876 GCF_982879505.1 Candidatus Desulfolinea nitratireducens | reverse complement strand
CGTCGGGTGAAACTCTCCTCGCACGTGTGCCTGCGGCTCAGTACAGGCAATGACGTATAAGGCTTTACCCACGATTTTAGCCAATGCCGGATTTGGTCTGGTGCACAGTATCACCATGGAAAGATGAAAATAAAATTTCACCATGAATCTAAAAACCCCATTGAACTGTAGGCCGTCGGGTTAGCTTGCTGGCAAGGTGTTTCATTCAAAGATAGCTTCCACAAGAGAAGAACTCACAGAGTTTAACCCGGAGGTCGCAGGTAAGTGCCCGAAAGGGTTTCGAGTCCTGCCTCCGCTACTAAAAGGTACTTTTTCGGTACCTTTTTTGCGGTTGGTCTCCGATTTATCCGCTCGGTAGATCATGATTTTATTGGCTTTATCAGGAAATTGGATGGTGGCTATTCGTTCCGCTTTTCAAGAGCGAATATTCAATCCCAGGCATATTGTCCATCAAACTCACTAAATATTTTTATGAGCAAATAATCCGTTGGGTTAAGGCTGTGTAGGGTATAATCTGACCAAGGCTGTCTGATAACTCTGGGTTTGGTGCTATTATATAGGTAGGAAAATCGGTTGAATTTAAAGATAATTCCGAAATTATCGCACCAGCATGTACCGATTGGATTATATATTGACTCCAAAAATCCTGAGAAATCGCACTTGCGATTATTGCTGTGATGGCTGAAGCTCAGCGGAAGCAGAACCAGCAATCAGCTAAGTTAGAAACGGATATACACCGCTCTGTATAAACAAACGAGGCTAACCCATGAAACCGGCTCCTTTTGATTATCATATTCCTGATTCTATTGAAGAAACCCTGGGCTTATTGAACGAGTCTGGAGACGAGGCGAAAATATTGGCCGGGGGACAGAGCCTTGTACCTGCCATGAATTTTCGAATTGTTCAACCGAGTGTGTTGATAGACCTAAATCGTGTTGGTCATTTAAGCTATATCAACAAAGATGAAGAAGTCATTCGAATTGGTGCGATGACCCGCGACAGGAAATTGGAGTTTGATCCGGTGATCGCAGATTGGGTCCCGCTTCTGGCGGAGGCTGTGCCATATATTGCTCATCCTCAAATTCGTAATCGTGGCACGATCGGCGGAAGTATCGTTCATTCAGACCCAGCGGCCGAAATGCCTGTATTAATGCTGGCTTTGGATGCGCGCCTCAAAGTTCGAAATTCTTCGGGTGAGCGTTGGGTGGATGCGTCCGATTTTTTCACTGGTATGTTCACCACAGTCGTAGCGCCAGATGAGATCCTGGTTGAAATTGAGTTACCCGGAAATACGCCAAATACGGGATGGTCATTCATGGAGGTCGCCCCGCGCAAGGGAGATTATGCGCTCATGGGTGTTGCTGCGCAGGTTAAATTGGACAAGCAGAATAAATGTGAAAAAGCAAAGCTGGTGTATTTGAATGCCGGTGATGGTCCGGTAAATGCGAAAGAAGCCGCTCAATCCCTGGAGGGCGAAATCCTGAATGAGAAAATAATCGGGGAAGCTGCCCTGCATGCAAGCGAAAAGGAAATCACACCCTTTGGAAATATCCACACCTCACCTGAATTCCAAAGACACCTGGCAAATGTGCTCACACGCAGGGCATTGGGGGTAGCAGCAAGCCGGGCTAAAGAGGGACAGCTGATATGACAAAAAAATATTCAATAACGGTGACCATTAATGAAAACGAATATACACGTGAGGTAGAACCGCGCTTGTTGCTCAGTGATTTCGTGCGTCATGAACTCGGATTGACCGGTACGCATGTTGGTTGCGAACAGGGTGCTTGCGGGGCTTGCACGATCCTGGTGAATGGCGAATCTATGCGTTCATGTTTGATATTTGCTATTCAAGCTGATGGTCAAAACCTCACAACAGTTGAAGGCCTGGGAAAAGATAAAGACAACCTGGATCCTCTACAGCAATCTTTTTGGGAAGCACATGGATTGCAATGTGGATTTTGCACTCCAGGGATTCTGATGACCCTGGTCCCATTTTTAAAACAGAATCCTGATCCAAATGAAGATCAGATCCGCGAAGCCTTATCCGGAAATCTGTGCCGCTGCACAGGCTATCAACATATCGTGGATGCAGTCAAACTTGCGGCTGAAAAGATGAAGTAATTGATTATGAATTTAGCACCTGCCACCAACGCGCTTCGCACAAGCAAATTAACGATTCCAAAATTTCTTTCCGAATTGGAAAACTATTTCTCGTCGCGTGAACCATCTGTTTTGGCCTTCCTTCCCGAGGAAAAACGTTTTCAACGTTTACAGATGGAAGCGGAAGAACTTTTTGGACGATTCCCCGACCCCGAAAACCGTCCACCGCTTTTTGGCATGTTGGTTGGGGTTAAAGATATCTTTCATGTCAATGGTTTTCCAACCCAGGCAGGTAGTCGTTTGCCATCGGAAGAGCTCCAGGGCCCTCAGGCAGAAAGCGTGACCAGGCTCAAAAATGCCGGGGCACTCATCCTCGGAAAAACGGTGACAACCGAATTCGCATATTTTTCGCCTGGTCCCACCCGCAATCCGCATAATCCCGAGCATACACCGGGTGGTTCAAGCAGTGGTTCTGCGGCGGCAGTCGGGGCAGGCTTATGCTCACTGGCCCTCGGCACACAAACGATCGGGTCGGTTATCCGTCCAGCCTCTTTCTGTGGTGTGATTGGTTTCAAGCCCACTTATAAGCGCATCTCTCGTGATGGCGTCATTCCGGTTTCATCCTCACTCGATCATATCGGATATTTCACCCCCAATCTCGGAATAGCAAGAGAGGTAGCGCCTGTGTTGATTGATGATTGGAATCTCCGCACTGTGGATCCTTTCCCGATTATTGGCATTCCTGACGGACCTTATCTTCAAAACGCTTCAGACGAAGCCCTGTCCTGCTTCCGTTCAAATTGCCAATCCCTCGCTGAGGCGGGGTACGAACTACGCCATATCTCGGTCATGGATGATTTTCTCGAAATTCGTACACGTCATACTGTGATCATGTCCACCGAAGCTGCACAGGTTCACAAAAGGTGGTTTGAAAAATACGAAAATCTTTACTCAACAAAATTTATTGAATTGGTTCATCAGGGGAAATCCATCACCGGATCAGAATTGGTTGAGGCATTATCCGCCCGAGATACTTTTCGTGTTGATATGACAAAAACAATGGACGAAGAGAATATCGATGTATGGATCTCCCCATCGGCGGTTGGCCCCGCACCAAAGGGCCTGGAGAGTACGGGCGATCCGATCATGAATCTTCCCTGGACACAATTAGGATTTCCTACAATTAATCTGCCAGCGGGAATGAGTTCATCAGGGCTTCCACTTGGGCTGCAAGTTACCGGTAAAGCATTAAATGATGAAAATTTACTCGCCTGGGCGGAAGAACTTGAAAAATTGGTTGGTTACCATTGAGCGAAACTGAATTTGAAATCCGCAAAGGTGCTTATTATGACTCGGTGGTGTTGATGAGATTGCAGCGCGACCTGGCAGCCTTACCTGGCGTGATTGATGCGGGTGTAGTGATGGCAACTGCTGCAAACCGCGAATTGCTATCCGTTAATGATTTATTGCCTGGATCTGTCAATTCAAGCCCTGACGATTTGTTAATCGTCGTTAAAGCTGATTCAAAAAATTCTGCCACGAATGCGCTCGGGAATGTGGACGAGTTACTATCCCGCAGGAAATCTTCAGGGGTGAGCGAGGATTTTCGCCCGCACAGCTTGAACGCCGCGGTCAATCAATTACCTGAGGCAAACTGGGTGCTGGTCTCGGTCCCCGGACGGTATGCGGCCAGTGTCGCACGCGAGGCGCTTGATTTTGGAAAACATGTCTTTTTATACAGTGACAACGTTTCACTCGAAGATGAAATCGCGTTGAAGAAGACTGCCCGTGAAAAGGGATTACTGGTGATGGGTCCGGACTGCGGAACCGCGATCATCAATGGGATTGGGTTGGGATTTGCCAACCGTGTGCGCCGTGGGCAAATCGGGCTGGTTGGCGCCTCGGGTACTGGAACCCAGGCCGTGACCAGCCACGTGCACGCTCTTGGCGGGGGAATATCCCACGCGATCGGTACCGGTGGTCGCGATCTCAACGCTGATGTTAATGCGATCACCGCCCATCAAGCCCTGGATTTGCTTAAAAATGATCCTGGAACGAAGGTGATCGTACTGGTTTCCAAACCCCCCTCATCTGAGGTTGCCACGAAATTGATCTCTGCTGCTCAAAACGCGAACAAACCCGTTGTTGTTTATTTTATCGGCTATCCTGCACCTGCAAGAAAGATCGGATACATACATTTCGCAATCAGTCTCAGCGAGGCTGCAGACATTGCGGTGGAGCTAATTAACAGTAATTTGAAATTAGCAGGAGGAGATAAATTACCGAATCCCAATTCGTATTTCCGCGGGTTGTTCTCAGGCGGTACGTTGGCCTATGAGACCCTGCTTGGTTTACAGGCTTCGCTCTCACCGATATATTCAAATGCCCCCATTTACGCACATCAGACCTTGAAGGACCCGCTAAAAAGTGAATCCCACACCATCATCGATTTGGGCGATGAATATTTCATGGTCGGGCGTTTGCATCCAATGCTCGATAACGATCTGCGCATCAGGCGACTGAAACAGGAGGCCGCCGACCCTGAGGTTGGGATGATTTTATTGGATATTGTTTTAGGGGATGGCTCGCATCCTGACCCGACCAGTGAGCTGGCTCCCGTTATAAAGGATATTCTAAGGGAACGAACTGATCTAACCATTCTGGCACTGGTGATTGGGACAGATGAAGACCCCCAGGATATTCAGTTGCAAATTGATCGTTTGGAGGAAGCAAATTCAGTTGTCTTCCGAAGCGTAACCGAAGTAGTGGAATATATCAGTTTGATATTCAGTACGCACAAATCAAGCCAGTTTCCAGCTATAGCACTTGATAGTCTGACTCAGGAATTTACAGCGATAAATGTTGGTCTTGAAACATTTTACGAAAGCTTAAAGTTGCAGGACGCGCAGGCCATCCATGTGGAGTGGCGACCGCCTGCCGGTGGAGATGAAAAACTCGCCTCACTGCTTGCCAGGATGAAAAACTAGAGAATTTTGGAGCGTATGTATGAGCATTGAACAAGCCAATAACACAGCGGTGAACCGCATGATGGAGGCCAGACCGATCCTGAAAGGTGTTGCCCTGGCAAGGGATGTCATTCCTGGCATGAAGGATAATCTTATATTGCATGCCGGTCCACCGATAGAATGGGAGCGAATGTCAGGACCCTTACGGGGAGCAACTATCGGTGCAATGCTCTTCGAGGGGTTGGCAAAAAATGAAACGGAAGCAATTTCAATGGTCGAAAGTGGCGAGATCGAATTTGATGCCTGCCACCACCACGACACCGTTGGGCCAATGGCAGGGGTCACCTCTGCATCCATGAAAGTCTATGTCGTTGAAAACGTGGAGCATGGCAATAAGGCCTATTCAAATCTCAATGAAGGGTATGGAAAGGTTTTGCGGTATGGCGCCTACAGCAAGGAAGTGATCAAGAAATTGCATTGGATGAACGATGTCCTTGGCACAGCCTTGGCAGAGGCGCTCGCTCGATCAGATGGCATCGACATCCGCGCGCTGATCGCTGAAGCGCTGCACATGGGCGATGAAGGACACAATCGCAATAAAGCCGGTTCGTTGCTGTATCTAAAATCGATCTCTCCCCTGATCGCCAGAGTGGTCAAAGACAATTCCGTGCTCTCAGAAGTGCTCGCATTCATAGGAGATAATGCGCTGAGCGTATTGAATCCGGTCATGGCCGCTTGTAAGGTGATGACGGATGCCGCCCACGGTATTGAGAAAAGCACCATCGTCACCACCATGGCGCGCAATGGCACAGATTTTGGTATTCGCGTCAGTGGGCTGGGGGACAAAGAATGGTTCACCGCACCCGCGGAAATTCCCGTGGGATTGTTCTTTTCCGGTTTCACTCAGGAGGATGCAAATCTGGATATCGGGGACAGCACTATTACTGAAACCGCAGGAATTGGCGGCTTTGCGATGGCGTCTGCACCGGCAATTGTCACATTTGTGGGTGGTTCACCACAAGATGCCCTCAATGCGACCCTGGAAATGTATGAGATCACATTTGGTGAGAATAAATATTTTACGATGCCCT
>NZ_CEYOSI010000090.1:0-6706 GCF_982879505.1 Candidatus Desulfolinea nitratireducens | reverse complement strand
TTTCGGGGTACGCCAACCGGAATCGATATCCGCAAAGTAGTTGAACTAGGGATAACGCCTCGCATCAATACAGGAATCGCACACAAAGATGCAGGTGTTGGGCAGGTTGGCGCAGGTTTGGTTAGGCCGCCTCTTGCAATTTTTGAGCAGGCAATAATAGCTTATGCTGAAAAATATAATTTATAAGGAGTAAACACATGACTAAAATTTATGATCTATCTCAGGACCTCAATCAGGATTGTTCATTCTGGCCTTTCTATCCACCCTTTGAGGTGAAATATATTAAACGGAAATCGGAACAGGGTGTGAATGCGCAATATATTCAGACCTCGAATCATATGGGCACGCACCTTGATGCGCCCAGGCACTTTGTGACAAATGGCAAGACAATTGACCAGATCCCGATCGAGTGGTGTTATGGCCCCGGCGTGATCGTTGACCTTAGCGATATGCTCGACGACCTGGATGTCTTTACCCCGGAAGATATCGAACAACGAGTCGAGGTACGTGATGGTGATATTCTCTTCATTCACACAGGCTGGAGCGATTACTCATTTTTCAGCCCAAATGGTGACGAGGAACGATACATCCAACGCCACCCGGGCCCGCATCACAGTATCTGTGATTGGCTGCTGGAAAAGAAGATCCACATCTGGGGTGTGGATATGATCTCAACCGATCATCCCATGAACCTGCCCATTGGTCGTTTTCTTGGCAAAGGCGGATTGGAACACTGGAAAAAAGTACGCAACAAGGTGGAAGAGAAGTTTGGTGCGGATAAGGTTGATGAAATGTTCCCGGAAGAGGCGTATCAATTAACCCACAATGCACTTTTCCCGCATGATTGCATCCACGTTGAAAATCTTGGCGGCGACATTGGCTTGAAGGAATTACATAACAAGCGCATTACCCTGGGCGTTTTCCCATGGAAATTTAAAGGCGGAGAAGCAGCCTTTTGTCGGGCAGTTGCCTGGGCATAATTGTTTATCTAGCCACATGACAGTTTGTTCAAAAGAGCGTTCGTTGGTTGCCTGCACTTGTGGTGCGGCACAGGTGAGTAGGCGATGCTTTTCGCTGTATCGCCCGTCCTGGCGCACCGGGCCAGGGAAACCAACAAACGGGCAGAAATAAACCCAATTTTGTGGTTTCGATACGCTCTTCGCTTCGCTCTGAGCTACTCAACCACCTTCAAAAAAAAATGTCATGTCGCTAATTGTATATTTGTCATTGCTGCGGGCGTCGATTTTCCGCCCGAAGCAATGACGGGAATTGAGGTTTTTTATGGCAACGCGATATTTTGGTAAACGCATTAAACGTAACGAAGACCCCCGCCTTTTGACAGGGCAGGCACTATTTGTGGATGATGTAAATTTGCCCAAAATGCTCCACGCAGCCTTTCTGCGCAGTCCATATGCGCATGCGAAAATCAAGGATATTGACGTTTCGCAAGCACTGCTCCGTGAAGGTGTGGTTGCTGCGTATACTGCCTCTGACCTCGGGGATTACTGGAAGCCCGGTCCTTTGCTTGTACCGCCTCCACCTATCAAAGACATTATTTTCAATGAGCGGACACAGGTACCGTTGGCGAAGGATAAGGTCCGTTTTGCTGGAGAACCGATCGTGATGGTTTTGGCAGAGAGCCGCTATATCGCGGAGGATGCACTGGTCGATATCCAGGTGGATTATGAACCCTTGGATGTTGTAACGGATATTGAAAAAGCCTTGGAGCCAGATAGCCCATTTGTGCATGCAGAGCTCGAGTCAAATATTCAAGCTCATGTTATTCAGACAAAAGGTGATTATGAGGCCTCGAAAAAAGAGGCTGCTCTCATTATTGAACGAACCTTCAAATATGACCATGGTTGTGCGGCGGCAATGGAAAACCGCGGCATCGTCGCAGAGTGGGATCCTCGAGCGGGACGATTAACCGTCTGGGACACCACGCAGGCGCCTGTTGTGATCCGAAATGGGTTAGCTGGAATGCTTGGGCTTTCTGAACGAAATGTGCGCGTAATCGCACCATTCATTGGGGGAGGCTTTGGCCCAAAGATCATGATGTTTTATCAGGAGGAAGTGCTTGTGCCCTGGGTGGCGATGAAATTGAATCGCCCTGTCAAATGGATCGAAGACCGGGCAGAAAATTTTGTGGCCACCACTCACGAGCGTGGACAAGTGCATGATGTGGAAGCCGCTTTCGATGAGGAAGGTCGCATTCTGGGTGTTCATGATACATTTTTACATGACGCCGGCGCCTATGCTCCCTATGGATTGACGGTTCCTCTCAATAGCCAGTGTACATTGCTTGGTCCCTATGCTATTCAAAATTATTACAGCGAATTCACGGCTGTTTTCACCAATAAAACGATTGTCACCCCCTATCGCGGCGCGGGGCGTCAGCATGGTGTTTTTGTTATAGAACGATTGCTTGATCTTGCTGCGAAAAAGTTGAATATTGACCGCACAGAAATACGCCGTCGCAATTTTATTCCACCGGATGCGTTCCCGTACAACAATGAGATTATCTTTCAGGACTTTGCCCCACTTGTCTATGATAGCGGGAATTACGAACCTTTGCTGGATTCTGCTCTCGAAAAAATTGATTATCACAAATTCGTCAGCGAAATTCAACCAAAATTAAGAGCGGAGGGAAGACATGTGGGTATCGGATTAGTGGCCTATGTTGAAGGAACCGGTATCGGACCCTACGAAGGTGCCAAAGTTCAGGTGATGAGCAGCGGGCGCGTCTCGGTCGTTACGGGTATTGGCACGCAAGGTCAGGGACATTTCACGAGTTTTGCGCAGATCGTTGCCGATCAACTTCAAGTCAGTATTGACAAGATCGACGTTGTGACAGGAGACACGGACCAGTTCTACTGGGGCGCGGGAACCTTTGCAAGTCGGGGTGCGGTCGTTGCAGGAAATGCCATTCACGAGGCTGCAAAGGTTGTGCGGGCGAAAATCCTGAAAGTGGCCTCTGAACATTTTGAAGCGCCAGAGGAGGAGCTTGAGATAAAAGATGGCATGGTGTGCGTACAGGATATTCCGCGCATGTCCATTTCCCTGGGCGATTTGGCTAATAAAGCCAACCCTTTACGTGGTGCGGTCAAACCCGGGACTGAGCCTGGTCTCGAGGCAACCAACTATTTCGGTCCGGAAAGTGGTGCAACAGCAAGCGGTATCCATGCCATGATCGTGGAAGTCGATCCAGATACGTTCCAAATTGATATCCAAAAATATGTCGTTATCCATGATTGTGGAGAGGTCATCAATCCGCTCATCCTCGACGGACAAATTCATGGAGGTGTGGCGCAGGGGATTGGGAATGCTTTTTATGAACGGCTTGCATACGATGATTATGGCCAGTTACTCAACGGTACCTTTATGGACTATCATCTTCCCACCAGCCTGGATGTGCCCCATATCATAAGCGGACATGGGGTCACCCCATCACCGCTAAACGAGTTGGGCGTGAAGGGCGCGGGCGAGGCGGGTGCGATCCCTGTCGGCCCGTTGTTTGCACAGGCCCTCGAAGACGCCCTTTATGAGGTGGACTTTGAGATTTTGGAAATCCCGCTTAATTCGCATCGCCTGTGGGAATTGACCCGCGCTAAAACCTAACAGGCCGTATGATACTGATTACAGGTGCAGGCGGCAAAACAGGCCGATCGCTGATCAAGACGCTCTCAAATGCCGAGAGTGTCTGTGCATTGGTTCGTCATGATGAGCAAGTTTCAACGGTAAAGTCTTTAGGCGCTGAAAAAACTGTCATCGGTGATATGCGCGATGCGTCCGTAATTCGTTCTGCCATGACAGGTACGCGAGCGGTTTATCATATCTGCCCAAATATGCATCCCGAGGAAATTCTGATCGGCAGGCTACTCATTGATGAAGCCCGAAAAGCGGGTGTTGAGCATCTTGTGTATCATTCTGTCTACCATCCACAAACGGAAAAGATGGGTCATCATTGGGCTAAACTACGCGTGGAGGAATTGATATTTGAATCCGGATTGCCCTTCACCATCCTCCAACCGGCCCCCTACATGCAAAATTTGTTGGCAGAATGGAAGAATATAAATGAGACCGGCGTTTTGCGGATCCCGTATTCAGCGGAGGCAGAACTCAGTTTTGTCCACCTTGAAGACCTTGCGGAAGCCGCTAAAATCGTGTTGACTGAAGGAGGGCATACCTATTCAATTTATGAAATAGCAGGCACACCGCCCTTATCTCATAACGCTGTTGCTGAAATATTTACCGAAAAGCTGAATCGCGATGTACGGGCTGAGAAGGAAGATGTAAAAACCTGGAGGGTTCGCAACCAGGGTTTGGGCGAATACGCAATGGAAACCCTGATCAAGATGTTTGCTTATTACGATCAATGGGGATTACCGGGAAATCCCAGGATTCTGAGTTGGCTTCTGGATCGAGAGCCGGTCTCCTTGGACCGTTTTATTGAAAATCTAATCACCTGACAGTTTGCTAAAAAGAAATGTTCGTTGGTTGAGTAGCCGATGCTTTTCGGCATATCGCCCGTCCTGGCGCTCCGGGCCAGGGAAACCAACTAGCGAGTAAAAGTAACCAAATTCTGTGGTTTCGATACGCTCTTCGCTCCGTTTACTACGCTCAGATCTACTCAACCAACTTAAAAAAAGAATGTGCCAAGTAGCAATTAGTCTGTCAAGCATGAAATGACGGAAACGATTTACCTAATTGTAGTAAATAGATTACAGTTCCTGAGCGGAAGACGACTGTTTTTGAGCCTGTAGTCGAAGGACGATATCACAAAAACCGCTCTTCACCCAAGCGGGTACAGGCGACTACGCTCCGCGCCGCTCAGAGACTGGATGCATTATTTATCAAAATAAACTTGACAATGAAATAGTTGAAAATCTTATTAATGAATCTCATGCCATCCATTAAGCGCACTTCTAGCCCATCTGAAAAAAATTTAAATATTGGCCCACTACAGGTTCGGACGCGCTTGATGGAATTATTAATTTATTTCTGCAATGGACAGAAAAATATTCCTTACCTGCTGAGGGTTCCCTATGTCTTTCCTAAACGCTTTCACTGAAAATGTTCACAAATATCCCGATAAAGTTGCTTTGGAATTTATTGAGCCTCCGCTTCAAAGTTTTACCTATGCGGAACTGGATCAGTTAATCCAGCGCACTATGCTCTATTTACAAGGACTGGGGGTCGAACCTGGCGACCGAGTCGCCTTGCAATTATCGAAAAGCCTGGAATTTATCCTCCTTCATCTGGCGACCGTGCGGCTGGGAGCCATTACCCTTCCCCTTAATTTGGCATATCCACCCGAAGAATTAAAATATTTTCTGAGCGATTCCGGCGCAAAATTATTCTTTGCACTCGAATCATCCAAAGAAAATACAAAAAACATACTTTCAGAGTTACCCGATTTGCAGGATTGTATCTTTCTGAATCCATCCGAACCTGAACAATTTATTTCTCTAATCCCCGAAAGCCTAAACCCAACTCCCGATTCTCAACTCCCTGAGATCGATTTTCAGGATACAGCCATCATTATCTATACCAGCGGTACAACCGGGAGGCCTAAAGGTGCGGAAATTACGCATGGAAACATTCAATCCAATCTGGAAGCGCTCCATACCGCCTGGGGATGGAGACCCGATGATGTACTTTTGCATATTCTGCCCATTTTTCATGTGCACGGGTTATTTGTTGCCCTCCATGGCGCCTTGCACGCTGGTGCAACAACCCTGATGATGCGCGCGTTCAATGACCGAAAGACCCTGCAAAATCTGGTTGAAAGAAAATGTACCGTATTGATGGCTGTCCCCACTATTCACCGACGTTTGATCTCCATACCCAACCCGAAAGATTTTGATCTCTCACATGTCCGCTTGATCACTTCCGGCTCAGATCGCCTGCCAGATGAAGTCTTTACGGGATTTCAGGAAATATTTGGTCACACTTTACTTGAACGGTATGGGATGACCGAAACCGGGATGAACTGTTCAAACCCCTTGCATGGTGAAAGGCGGATCGGGTCTGTTGGACTTCCCCTCCCGGGCGTGGAAGTACGAATCGTTGATTCAGAAACCGAAACACCCTTACCCGATGGTGAGATTGGGGACCTACAGTTGCGAGGCCCAAACGTTTTCAATAGTTATTGGCGACAACCGCAGAAAACCGCCGAGTCCTTCACCGCAGATGGATGGTTCCGAACCGGAGATTTAGGGTACAGGGAACCCGATGGCTATATCACCTTATGTGGCCGCTCCAAGGATTTGATCATCAGCGGCGGCCTGAATATCTACCCGCCAGAAGTGGAGCGTGTTCTGGTTGAACATTCTGCCGTTGAAACTTGTGCGGTCATCGGCTGTCCTGACGATGAGTGGGGAGAAAATGTTACCGCTGTTGTAATTTTGAAGGAAGGCAAATCAGTCTCAGAAGGCGAGCTGATCGCTTTCTGCAGAGAACGTCTTGCTTCGTTTAAATCCCCCAAATCCATTATCTTCCACGATGCTTTGCCGAGAAACGCGATGGGCAAGGTCCAAAAGGTGGCTTTGAGAAATAAGCTGTGCAAATAATCATTTAAAGTGTAATTATCTGTTCTTTTGGAAGATAATAATAATTTGATCATCATCAAATCCACCCTGTCGGTGGATTTGCCTTTTTATGTACAAATTGTTTGAAACTCGTACAATGTCACGTCTTTGCGAAC
>NZ_CEYOSI010000089.1:0-12883 GCF_982879505.1 Candidatus Desulfolinea nitratireducens | reverse complement strand
CCAACCGAGCGGTTTGTTTTTTGAGTCGAGCCAGGTCAATTGCGGGCATTTGATTATTTCCAGTCTCTGAGCGGAGCGCAGTCGCCTGTACCCGTAAGGGTGAAGAGCGGTTCTTGGAAACCCGTCCTTCACCCTTCGAGTACAGGCGACTACATGCTCATTTCATTCGCCCTCCGCTCACACCGTCCCGGTATCCTACGGGAGGAATTGTTTAGTGGTATTTAATACGCCTTTGCGAAATATACTTTCTTCTCAGCCTTCTCTCCACAAACGATACATTTTCCTTCGTCTTCGGGCTGGTCAAGGGGAATTACACGGGTGGTGGCCTTGGTATCCTCTTTTACCTTGGCCTCGCATTCAGCAGATTCGCACCACCAGGAGAGAGCCCATCCTTTTTTGACGACTTCCTTCAGCTCGTCGTAATCTTTGGGTTCGTGGATATTGGCGTCCCGAAATGCGGTCGCTTTTTCAAGCAGGGATGCCTGGATCGTTTCCAGCATTTCGGTAACGACAGCAGGTAAGCCATCCTGTGAGACGAAGGACTTTCCGTCACGCCCGGGGAGATCCCGTCTTGCCAGCGCGACCGATCCTTTTTCCACATCCTTGGGGCCGATATCCATCCGGAGGGGCACTCCGCGCATCTCCCAATCATTGAACTTGAATCCGGGGGAAACCTGGTCGCGGTCATCCACTTTTACGCGAATGCCGGCCTCTTTGAGTTCGGCAAATACCTTATCAACAATAGGCATAACCTTCTCGCGCTCTTCGTCTTTGCGGAAGATGGGTACGATCACAACCTGGAAGGGGGCGATCTTGGGAGGGATGATCAGACCCTGGTCGTCGCCGTGTACCATGATGAGTGCGCCGATCATGCGTGTAGACAAGCCCCATGAAGTCGTATAGCAATGCTCTAATTCATTTTCCTTGTTCAGGAAATCGATATCAAAGGCTTTGGCAAAATTTTGCCCAAAGTAATGGGATGTGCCAGATTGTAGGGCTTTGGTGTCGCCCATCATCGCCTCAATGCCTGTTGTCATTTGTGCGCCAGCAAACCGTTCAGTTTCAGATTTTCGCCCCTTTATCACGGGGATCGCGCAATCATTAATCGCAAAATCTGCGTAGACATCCAGCATTTTATAGGTTTCTTCCATCGCTTCATCAGATGTTGCATGGGCAGTATGCCCTTCTTGCCAGTAAAATTCCGCAGTGCGCAGGAAAAGTCTTGTGCGTAATTCCCAACGCAAGACGGAGCCCCATTGATTGATCAGTACGGGCAGATCACGCCATGATTGGATCCATTTACTGTACATGTAACCGATGATTGTTTCGGAGGTGGGGCGAAAGGCCAATTTTTCTTCCAGTTCATTTCCGCCGCCATGAGTAACGACAGCCAATTCAGGAGAGAAACCTTCGACATGATCTTTTTCTTTTTCAAAGAACGACATAGGTATCAGCGTTGGGAATGCCGCATTAACATGCCCGGTTTCCTTGAAACGGCGGTCGAGGCCAGCTTGCATATTTTCCCAGAGCGTCCAGCCATAGGGGCGTACAACCATGCAACCGCGCACAGGGGCGTAGTCGGCCAGCTCTGATTTCAGGACGAGCTGGTTGTACCACTCGGAGAAGTTTTCAGATTGGGGGGTAAGTTTATCGTCAGCCATTATTTCCTCTTTAGTTTTAAGGTTTGCAGTTTGAATGTTCGAAGGTTGTCAGCTTGAAATTGTTAACTTTCAAACCTTTCAACTTGCGAACCTTCTAGCAGGGTTACAGCAGATTGAACATCGGGAGCGAATTGGAGCAGGTCACGTTGAGATTGTGCGACGTAATCACCCAATTCGGTATAGAAAGCCTGATTGAAAAGGGTCTGCCAGCCCTTCCCGATCAGGATCAGTGGTGTAGGAGGCAAGACTTTGATGATCAGTTGATTCCACATCAGCGAAATTTCAGTCAGTGTTCCGGGACCGCCGGGTAGCGCAAAGGCGGCGTCACAGCGTTCGATGAGGGCGTTCAGCCGCTCTTTGAGCGTTGGGAAGCGCCATTCTTCCTCAACCCAATGATTGGGACGCACATCCCGCCAGGCCTCGATCTCATCGCAAACGACACCGATGACATGTCCGCCCGCTTCGGATGCGCCCCGGCTGACGGCTTCCATCGTGCCGATATATCCGCCTGTCATCACGCTATGACCCTGATTTGCGAGGAGACGACCAAGCTGCTGAGCGTCAGAATAGGCTTTTTCTTCGGGTTTTGGCACTGATCCGCCAAAGACAGTTATTTTCATTTTTAATACTCGTTACTCGTTATTCGTTATTCGATATTCGTTGTTCGTCTGTTAGGGCGTTCTTAGAATCGCCTTATAAAAATGCTTTTCTTTGTGTTCTTTGAGCTTTTGTGGTGAATTATTGAACTAATCCCAATCGCGGGATGCGTTCACTTTCAGTTTATCCAAAATCGCCTGCTCTAAATCTATCTCAGCAATTGACGCCAATTGTAGCAGGTAAAGTGCAACATCGGCGAGTTCTTCCGAAAGTTCTTCCTTATCGAAAGCCTCGTTCCATTGAAAATGTTCCAGGATCTCCGCGGCTTCCAAAGCCAATGAGATGGATAGATTACGCGGAGTCTGCGGGCGTTTGCTGTCAGCCTTGTACCAGCCCTTTGAGCGGACAAAATTATGCATTAATTCTGTGAGTTCAGAAATTTCCATTAAGTTCTCTCTTAAATCCCTCCCCCGTCTGTCACTTTGCCTAAGATTCCCTCTCCCTGTGGGAGAGGGGTAGGGTGAGGGAAAATAAAAAGGGCTCACCATTTCCGGGAGCCCTTGGTTGATATGCAAAAGTGGACCTATCCAGAGATGGCAAGTGAAATATGATGCGAGGTAGGGACCGGTGGTTTAAACATGGCGAGATTATAACCGAAAAACGTATTAATCCTGAGCGATGGGACGCACAACATCCCAGACAGCTTCGGGATGTTTATCCGCTATTTGTAATAAAACCCTCGCGGTGCCTTCAGGTTTTCTACGTCCCTGCTCCCAATTTTGGAGAGTTCGCACGCTGATACCTAGCAATGCGGCAAATTCCCTTTGCGAAAGTTGGTATCCAGATCGGATCCGCTTCACATTCAGTCCATCCACTTCAAACGCGCGAGCAGGTGGGGTCTCCCCGCGTAAAATCGCACCACCTTCTCGAACGCTTTCTACCAATTCATCGAATAATTCATCTTTCATGGGTATTCTTCCTTTACTATTTCTCTTAATACTTTAAGCTGAGATGGGGTCAAGTCGCTTGTCCTGGTTTTAGTGTAAATGAAAAGCATAAGCAATTTATCTTCTTCAACAGCCCAGTAATAAATAACGCGAACGCCACCACGCTTCCCCTTTCCCCTCACCAACCAACGGATTTTACGTAACCCTCCGCTTCCTTTGATAATTGGTGCAGAATTAGGACGATTTACCAATAGTGTTTGAAGCTTTCGGTACTCATCGTCTGTGAGGAAGTTCTGTACTTGTTTTGTAAAAACAGAGGTTTCAACGATTATCATGGATAAATAAAATATACGCCAATGGCGTATATTTGTCAAGGTAATATGAAATATTATTTAATGGCTCGCTAGGTATGGGAGTCGCAATTGACGAGGCGAGATAAAACTGAATAGGGAACTTTGAGATATTAGCTGATTGAATTTATATTAATGGGGGCAAGGGATCTCATCGGCAATTTCATTAAAATTAATATGTCGTAAAAAGAAATAAAACGTGGAATCAACAATTTGTAGCATTTTGCTAGTCTAGTCATAGTCAAACATAGATGGCGAGATGTTCTAATTGCTTTGCAGATTTACCAAATTAGGAAGCAGGTTACTAATATCTGATGCGCGAACATCTGCCCAAGTGTCACGATCACAAAGACGACCGGTTAACTACCCTCTCAAATAACTCGCTCCATTCACGTCAATGATCGTCCCCGTCGAGAAGCGCGATTCTTCCGCCGCGAGGAAAATGACCGCATAGGCAACTTCCTCGGGCTGTGCGACTCTCCCGAGAGGACTCTGATTGCGGATAAAATCTCCCTGGGGGCCAGATAACTTGCTTGCAGCCATGTCTGTTTCCACAAATCCAGGGGCAACCACACCAAGATAGATATTCTCTGTAGCCAGTTTTTGGGCCAGGGATTGGGTCATTGCATTCAGGCCGGCCTTGCTTGCGCCGTAGGCAGGCATTTCAGGCTCACCCCGAAATGCGCCGCGCGAGGAGACGTTTACGATCCGCCCGCCGCCGTTTGCACGCATAAATTGAGAAGCCCAATAGATCACATTTGCCGGTGCGACCAGGTTGACTGACAAGATCAGTTGCCAGGTATCCTGCCATTCTTCGTAGCTGACTTTATCGATCGGGTGAACCTGCGAAATCCCGGCGTTATTGACGACGATGTCCAAACCGCCCAAACCTTTGACGGTTTCCACGATCATCCCCTCGATCAGGGCAGGGTTTGAGACATCCGCCTGAACAAGAATATGCGGTCCACCTTTCAGGGTGGCCTGTGTTTCTTTGGCAGCCTCTGCATTGTGAAGGTAATTGATCGCCACCTTTGCACCCCGCTCTGCGAAAGCCTGTGCGCAAGCCTTGCCAATTCCACGTGAACCGCCGGTGATCAGTACTCGTTTTCCTTGAAAATTCATCAAAATCTCCTTTTAGTTATTGGCACTTTTCAAAGCTTCTAATTCTTTGGCTTTCTTCTCGCTCAGCCTCATCCGGATAATATTGAAACCGATAATTAAGAACAGGATAATAATCCTGTAGATGGGTTTAACTGGCAGAAGTAATCCCACTGCCAGGATGCCAACCCCAACCAGTCCATGAGATAGCCAGTTTCACCAATCTTTCAAATAAGTCCAAATTGATTCAAGTACATTTTTCATTGTTATTTGTTCCCTTAAGCCTTTCTATACTAGACCTCTTGCATATTTGCTCCCAGCGGCGTCCCCGCCGCCGCCCTAAAGGATGCGACGCAAAGGACGGCGGCTAGAGCAATGTGAAAAAGGGACTTTTGTAAGAAGTCTAATTTAGTTTTCAGGAAATATGTTCTTTTCCAGTTTCTAAATTTCGAATATTCTTCATCCCATTCTACATGATAAAATCAACTCATGCACGTTATTCTGACCCACGAACAGGCCGATTTCGACGCCCTGGCCTCCCTCTTTTGCGCCTCCTTGCTCGATGAGCAGGCCGTGCCTGTTTTGCCGCGTCGGCTTAATCGCAATTTGCGGGCCTTTCTCACCCTCTATGGGCGTGAATTTCCTTTTGTTGACCCTCGTGACCTCTCAGGTGAAAAGATAGAATCCGCTTTACTTGTGGATACCCAATCCCTTGTGACCCTAAAAGGTATGGGAAAGAAGACGCGCATTCGGGTTGTCGATCATCATCCGCTTCGTGAAAATCTTTCTGCCGATTGGGAAGTGATCGTGGAAGATGTCGGCGCGACGGTCACCCTCCTGACCGAAAGTTTGCGTCAGACCGATGAGCATCTTTCTGTGCCCCATGCAACTTTGCTCCTGCTCGGCATATATGAAGATACGGGATCATTATCCTATGTCAGCACAACCCCACGGGATGTCCGCGCGGCAGCCTGGCTCCTGGAGCAGGGTGCCAGCCTGAAAATTGCCTCAGAATTTCTCAACCCGCCTCTCTCGCCAAAGCAGCGCATCATTTACGATATCCTCAGTGCAAACGCGGAAACTCACGAGATCAATGGACATCAGATCATCATTGCCTGCGCCGACGCTGAAGATTTGGAAGAGGAGGTATCCACGCTGGCGCATAAGCTTCGCGATCTGCTTGATCCCGATGCCCTTTTCATCCTTGTATCAACTGTTGAAGGGATTCGCCTTGTTGCCCGTTCTAGAACCGATCATATCGATGTCGGGAAGATTGCTGCTGAATTTGGTGGTGGTGGACACCCCCGTGCGGCGGCTGCGCTCATTCGTCAGGAATCCCCCTCTCCCTCAGGGAGAGGGGGCAGGGGTGAGGGTAGCAGGCCGAATTCCACACGCGTGCCCTGCCGACAACTCCTTGAGCTGCTCCCGGCCAGGGTCCAGCCTCCAATCACGGTTGCCGAGATCATGTCTCGTGGTCCGCAGGTTATTTCCCCTGATACCCCGGTTGAAGAAGCTGCCCAGCAAATGCAGCGGTTTGGCTATGAGGGCTATCCTGTAGTGGACAATGGGAAAGTGGTTGGGCTGCTCAACCGACGTTCGGTGGATCGGGCAATAGCCCATCACCTCACGCTGACCGCTGCCAGTCTGATGGAGGCTGGAGAGGTGATCGTTGCTCCGGATGATTCTCTTCCGACTCTCCAAACCCTGATGATGGATAGCGGCTGGGGACAGATTCCCGTGGTTGAGGAGGGTGAGGTGATCGGGATCGTGACCCGCACCGATTTGCTCAAAACCCTCGCCCCGCACTCTCCCCGCGCTGCAGAAGCTGACTTTGGAAAACTCCTTAAAAAATCTCTGCCTCCTTCGCGGCTTGATCTGATTCGGAAAGTAGCCGAAGCTGCCGCCGGTGAACAAGTGGCCCTGTATGTGGTTGGCGGATTTGTGCGTGATCTTTTGCTTGACCGTCCCAGCCTTGATTTTGATATTGTTGTGGAAGGGGATGCGATATCGCTGGCCCATAAACTGGCTGAAAAATACGGCGGACGGGTGACCACTCACTCCCGCTTTGGGACGGCAAAATGGTTTCTTAAGGGGTCAAAGTTTGAAAGTGATGCTCAAGTCGCCGTCCTCGGCGGCGAGGACTCCACCGAGAGCAAAATTAAGGCTTCCAACCTTCCAACCTTTCTTGATTTCATCACCGCCCGGACAGAGTTTTATAAAAGTCCTACCGCCCTTCCGACCGTTTCACAGGGGAGCATTAAACTAGATTTGCATCGCCGTGACTTCACGATTAATACGCTTGCCCTGCGTCTTGACGGGACACATTATGGCGAGCTGCACGATCATTGGGGCGGCCTGGCCGACCTTGAGCGTGGTCTTGTGCGCGTGTTGCATTCGCTCTCATTTGTCGATGACCCCACCCGCATGTTGCGCGCCGTCCGATTTGAGCAGCGCTTTAGTTTTTCCCTTGGCGTGCGCACGCAAGAGTTGATGGATGAAGCTCGCCCGCTTTTGGGCAAATTAAGCGGACAACGTATCCGCCATGAACTGGATTTGATCCTGAATGAGCCACGCGCTGTAGCGATGTTTTCCCGTCTTTCAGATTTGGGGTTGCTGGAAGCAATTTCTCCCTCACTGACACGGGATCAGGGGCTTGCTGGCCGTTTAAATAACGCCCTCAACGCTCCGCCACCGCGCGATTTTGGTGATTTACCGAGCATTGCCAATCTTCCCAAACGTCTGGCCCTGGGATACCTGGTTTGGTTGTTGCCTCTTCCCGTAAAAGGATTGCATGCCGTGAGCAAAAAGCTCCGCTTTCAAGCTGCGTTGAAATCTGCTTTGCTTTCCGTGGGAGAACTTTTCGACGATTCACCGGCCCTCAAAGATGCAAAGATCAGCGATTGGACCTCTCGTCTGGATGGGATTTCACCTCTCGCACTTTACGCGGCTTTCCTTTGCCCCGCCGATGACACGCTGCATGATTCGATCGGTCAATATCTTGCCAAATGGAGATATGTCCAGCCGACCCTGGGTGGTGACGATCTCCAGGAACGCGGCCTCAAACCGGGACCGCGTTATCGCGAGATCCTTACCCGTCTCCGCGCTGCCTGGCTGGATGGGGAGATCAAGACACCGAAAGAAGAAATTACCCTGTTGGAGAGGTTGCTCAAAAAAAGCGATAACTGAGGAATTATTAATTTCCTTAGATCCGTATTAAAGTAAGATTCTCCCATAATAAACCCATGAAAAACTATAAACGTATCATCATCAAAATTGGGACGAGTGTTCTCACCAGCGGCAGCCCAAAATTAGACCGCCCCAAAATGATCAATATTGTCAGCGAATGCGCAGAGTTGCATCGCAAGGGCATTGAGATAATCATTGTTAGCTCTGGTGCAGTTGCGGTTGGCAAAGAACGGCTGGGATTTCCTGAACTCCCTGCTACTATGGCAAGTAAGCAGTTATTCGCTGCTGTTGGCCAGAGTCGCCTAATGCAGGTGTGGGAGCAACTCTTCGAAATATATGATATTCAGGTTGGGCAGATTTTGCTGACCCGATCCGATATAGAAGGACGATCTCGTTATCTCCATGCGCGAGATACCATGGACGCCTTGCTGGGGCAGAGGGTTATTCCCATAATCAATGAGAATGACGCAGTCGCCACTGAGGAGATCAAACTGGGTGATAATGATAATCTCTCTGCAATGGTGACTATGCTGGCAGATGCAGACCTTCTTGTTATGTTAACTGACCAGCCAGGTTTATTCACCTCTGATCCGCGAAAAAATCCAGATGCCAAACTGATCGCCGAAGTTAGCAATATAGATGAAATTGCGGATGTTGAGATCAGTCCAAGCCACACAGGGTTGGGGACCGGCGGCATGATCACAAAATTAAAAGCCGCGGACTACGCTCGTCGCGCCGGTGCGGATGTTGTTATCGCAGCGGGAGGCGCGCCAAAAATCATCACGCGCATTTTTCGGGAAGAATCGGTTGGGACACGTTTCCGCGCACTATCCACACCGCTCGAGAGTCGAAAACGCTGGATATTGACCCGCTCTTCTCCGGGAAAGCTGATCATTGATAAGGGCGCGGCTCAGGCACTCATTCAAAATGGACGGAGCTTGCTGCCTGCCGGTATTCTGAGTGTAGAAGGGGATTTCCGGCGTGGAGAAACGATATCCATCCTTACTATTGACGGTGAAGAATTAGCACGTGGTATTGCCAGATATGGGAGCGACGACCTCGATCATATTAAAGGGAAACGTTCAGAGCAGATCACGGAAATTTTAGGATATTTTTATGGTGCTGTTGCCGTTCATCGCAACGATTTAATTTTATTGAGTGAATAATAGTAAAGGAAAGAATATGGCAAATCTAATAGAAATGGGTAAAAATGCAAAAGCTGCTAGTCGCGTATTGGCAACAATGAAAACTGAGCAGAAAAATGCTGTCTTACACCTGATTGCTGATGAAATAGAAGCGCAAGCAGATTTTGTATTGGCTCAAAATGAAAAAGATATTGCTGACGGGAAAGCTGCTGGTTTGAGCCCGGCCATATTGGATAGGTTGCTTCTTACAAAAAAACGCGTCGGTGCGCTCGCTGATGATACACGCGGCGTTGCGGAACTATCTGACCCGGTCGGATCTGTTATCGAAGCGCGTGTTCTTCCGAATGGTCTCCGTTTGAGCAAACGCCGCATCCCAATTGGGGTTTTGGGTGTCATCTACGAGGCAAGACCTAACGTGACCATTGATATTGCCGCGCTCAGCTTGAAAACAGGGAATGCTGCTATTTTGCGAGGTGGCAAAGAAACCTTGCGGAGCAATTTGGCCCTCGTAAAAATAATCCAAACCGCGTTGGAAAAAGCGGGCTTGCCCCCGTCAATAGTTCAAATTATTGATGATCCAGATCGCGCGCTAGTGCCACAATTTTTAAAATTGGATCAATATATAGATATGATTATTCCCCGTGGTGGGGCAGGATTGCACCGTTTGTGCATAGAAGAATCAACCATCCCCGTTATTACCGGTGGGATGGGGATCTGCCATATCTTCGTGGATGCTTCTGCGAATTTGGCGGAAACTCTTGATATTATCGAAAACGCCAAAGTACAGCGTCCCAGTGTATGCAATTCATTGGATACAGTTTTGGTGCATAGGGCTGTTGCAGAAGAATTTCTTCCTCAGATGGCTGCTCGGTTGGCAAAAAGCAAGGTCGTTTTAAGAGCGGCGCCTGAAGCTTTTTCCATCCTGAATAATGGTGATCACCTGGCAGAAGTGCATCCAGCGGGGGAAGATGATTTTGATACGGAATGGTTGTCTTTGATATTGGGATTAAAAATTGTTGACGGCCTTGATGATGCCATTGCGCATATTCATCAACATAGCACGGAACATTCAGATGGGATTTTGACCAATGATCTGGAAAATGCCAACCGCTTTGTTGATGAAGTTAATTCATCAGCTGTTTTTGTTAATGCCAGCACGAGGTTTAATGATGGTGGGCAATTTGGATTGGGGGCAGAAGTGGCAGTGAGTACGCAAAAATTACATGCCCGAGGACCGATGGGGCTGGAGGAGCTCACAACTTATAAGTGGATTGTACTTGGTGATGGGCATGTAAGAGGGTAGGCTAAGGATAGTCGTAATGAGATATTAGACTTCCGAGTTCTCGAAGAACTCGGAAGTCTCTTTATGTTACCGATAATGCTTTTTCATTTCCGAAGCATATTTCATTCCCACGCTATGATTATTCTCCTTCAACCAATCAGCCAGATGCGTCTTCCCCAGTGGTGGTTCCGAGGAAACCAGCAAGCCCTCCATCAGGCCGTCGACCTCATCCTGGGTTAGCACCACATCCCCGACAAAGGCGCCGATGATCTGGGATGCCCATAAGGCCAACTTGGGAGGCATCTTTAGCAATCGCGCTGGTCGTTCAATTTCAGCGGCGATCAACCGTACCATTTCCTCGAAGCTGAAAATATCTGGCCCGACTGTGTCAGTGATGATATCCTCTTTGCGAGTGCTCAGGTCCACGGCCAAATCCGCATAGTCCTCGACAAAGATCGGCTGCAACCGGTAGCTCCCATTGCCGGGCAAGCCAAAAAGGGGAAATTTCCGCAGCAGCCAGGCGATATTATTGACCAGGATATCCTCATCCCCAAATAAAACCGTTGGACGCAAAATCGCATATCCCAGGGAAGATGCCTTAATCGCTTTTTCCAATTTTGCTTTACCACTGAAATATGGCAGATGCGAATCCAGGCTTGGATTTGTGATGCTGGTATGTACAATCCGTTTTACACCGGCCTGCTCTGCTGCACGGATAAGCGTCAGTGTATTTGAAACCGCTTGCTCATGCGTATTCTTGCCGTGAGAAAAACGCACCCAATAGGTGTTGAAAAGGATCTCCACACCATTGAGCGTTTCTGCCAGCTTATCTGGTTCGTCAAAATCAAAAGAATAAGCTTTTACTTTCCCATTAAATGGATCAGGATTATTAGGATGCCCCGTTAATGTAATCACCTCATCTCCCCGCGCCAGTAGTCGTTGAGTGATATATTTTCCTGTGTAGCTAAATGCTCCAGTTACCGCTATTTTCATATTGTTCTCCTTATAAAATTTATATCAGTCTCTGAGCGGAACCGAAGCGATATTTTTAGCGTAGGAGTAGTCGAAGAGCGGCTTCCATTTAAACGTCCTTCGTCTGCGCTATGCTCCGTTCAGGAGCTGTACCCTTAATTATTTCTTCAAGAGCCCATTTATTTTCTGGACCGTATCAGGCTGTCATTGTGTATCAAGAACCCGTTCCCTGCGAGGGAACGGGTTCTTTTGGGTCAATTATTTCTTCAACAGCCCAACCACCTTCTGGACCGTATTCTGATTCATCGTATCGAGTGCAGCCACAACCCGGACGAGATTATCCAACCCATCGAAAAAGGATTGCATTTCTCCCACACGCTCATGCACAAAATTCCATTCTTCCGCTTTGCCTGAGGTACTTGTGCCTGATTCCAGCTCTCCGAGTGTATCCCTGACCGAAGATAACGCGCGATCAAACTCGCTGTTTTCACGTCCTTTCAGAATGGTTCGGATCGCCTTGTAAAAATCACTCTCTGCAATATAGTAATCCTTCCGGTCACCAAGTTTGGATTGACGATGGATCAATCCCATCCGCGCCAGGGAACGGACACCAGTGCTGATCGCACCTTTGGTAAAACCTGTATGCACGACAATCTCGTCCAGCGAGAGGGCTGAGGGAGAGATGTAAAGCACCGCAAAGATCGCTCCCATGCTTTTGGGGAATCCCCAATATTGGCTGATCTGGCTTAATCCCTGGATAAAATTTTCTTTGATTTCTGCAAGTGGAGTGATTGGCATAAGATACTCTCTTTGTTTGATATAGTTTGTTTAGTAAATACTAAATAAACTATACAGTAAATAACATTGAATGTCAAGTGATAATGAAATCTACTAAAGTTTGGATAGTTTTTCCCTCTATGCTATACTCTAGCGAAATTTATTTTACTGACTCTATAATACGAGGTTCTATGTCTGTTGTCGCTTGTAAAATTACAAAAAAGGGCTATGAAATTGCCGCGGATTCAATTTCGGTGCGCGGATATACCCAAACGAAGAATAATACCGGACGTTCCAAGCTCTTTGAAATTAATAATATGGTCATCGGCTCTGTTGGTCTTGCCGAGGAAAGCAGCCTCCTGCATATTTTTGCTAAAACCCATCAGCCCGCATCAGCCACTGAAGAGGGTATATTGGAATTTTGGGGAGAATTTGCTGAATGGAAAAAAAAACGTACTGACCGTGGAGAGATTACCAACTCCTATTTTATTGGAACTGGGGGAGTAGTTTTTTCCATTCATGAGTGGCTGATCGAGACCGTCGTCTCTTATGAAGCGATCGGTGCCGGGATGGATTTTGCACTTGCCGCGCTTCATCTTGGTCATGATGCTGAGGCAGCCGTAGCAACGGCAATAGAGCTTTCTGTTTTTTGTGAGTCACCTATTCAGGTCATCAAAAAATAAGCCATAACAGGGGATTTTACCTCTGCGTGAAAAAAAATGGCTTGACACATTTGCTTCCCCCCTGTAAAATCCTCCTGTTCGAAAATCTTAGGCTGAAATGCCTAAAATTTATTTAATCTCACTTCCTCGGGAGGAATAAATTAGTATGAATTACATGGGTCTTTCAATGTTTGAAACAATTGCGA
>NZ_CEYOSI010000088.1:3654-12933 GCF_982879505.1 Candidatus Desulfolinea nitratireducens | reverse complement strand
TGATCTCAGATACTCATATTCGCCTGCCTAACGCTACCGATGAAGGGGGGTATGCATCAAATCGTTTATCCATCGAGCGCGCAAAATATGTTGTGCGATGCATCAACCATCATCAGCCCAGTTTTGTTATTCATCTTGGGGATGTCGTGCACCCGATTCCAGCCTTGAGCAACCACGAAGAAGCAGTCGCAAAGGCATCTGAGATCTTTTCAGAGATTGAAGCTAAATTATTCGTATTACCGGGGAATCATGATATTGGGGATAAACCCAATGCCTGGCTGCCAGCGCCCGTTATCGAAGAGGAGAGCCATTTAATTTTTTCAAAGCACTGGGGAGCGTTATACAAAGCCTTCTCCAACAATACCTGTCATTTTATATGTCTCGACACACCGATTATCAATTCTGGCTTCAAACGAGAGGGCGAGCAATTTGCATGGCTCGAAAATGAATTTCAAACTGCCAAAGAAAATGGGCTGCGCATATTTGTTTTCATGCACTATCCCCTTTTTATCTGTGATCCGAACGAACCCACTCACTACGATAATATTGATGAACCTGCTCGTAGTTTGATACTGGAGCTTTTTAAACGTTATGGTGTGGAGGCTGTGTTTTCAGGGCACGTCCACAATCCCTTTGTCGGTATCCATAAAAAAACTACTTATTACAGCCTGCCCTCAACGGCCTTTGTACGCCCCGAATATTCAGAACTTGCTACGGTTAGCCCCGGGGATGAATTTGGCCGGAATGACAGCGCCAAGCTTGGCTTTTTTATGGTTAGCGTCTACCCTGACAGACATGAAATCCTGCCGATCAGAACCTATGGAGCGGGCGATCTTGAGAATGGAATGCCCCCGGTCGAGCCTTATAAAATGGCGGGAGGAAGATCTCCGATGTTCGGCGTAAGTTTGCGTCGAGGCTGGGGGAGGCGGATTGAGCTTGCTGCCGATGGATTGGACGAATTCAAACGCAAAGAAGCATACCGCGATTGGCTGTTATATGCGCTCCTTGAACTTGGCGTAACCTCTCTCAGAGTGCCAATAGCCGATCTGGAAAATGCTGATGTCCGGCTACGTCTTTCTGATTTTACAAAAATGGGTTTTGAGTTTACGGTTTATAGCCTCGGCATCCCTGATAAAGATATTTTGACAACCATGGAAACACACGGCAGCCTGATTGTGAATTGGGAAATCATTTTCCCAAAGCACATGCTTTCCCAAATTGATATTGCCGTAAAAGATGCCCAAACCGCCTTTTTTGGGCAAATCTTTATTGCGCCAGTTGTGCCCATCAAAGAAGATGATGGAGATGGAAAAACATTCCAGCATTTCGCAAGTCACGGATTTTCATTTGAAGACGCAGCCAAAGCAGAAAAATTATTATCCGCGATCGATAATTCGACTGATGAAATCGGCCTGACTTTTAGAGTTTCCCCCTGGGATGTCCCAGGCGATACTTTGCATAAAATTGATCAACAAAGCCAGCGGATCAAGTTGATAAACTTGCAATTACCTCGCCTGGATGAGGGTGTTATCTTCGAGGATGATCAACAACTGCAATCTTTCATTCTTGAGGCTTATCAGGCAAGTCTGGCGATGGAAAATACGACTGTTTTTCTGGATACATTTATTGACAGTGATCGGGGCTACTATCCGAGAATTGGCTTGGTTGACAGGCGTTTCAATCCAAGGCCCGCGTTCTATGCATTAAAGCTGGCCTCTATTGGAAATCACCCAACCTAACAAATATTTCAGATATTTCAAAGATTTGATCTATATATAAAAATAGCCTCCCTTGATGGAGGCCTTTTTTGTATAAATTCCATAAATATTAGCCGGGCATTTTTTTAATGATCACCCAGACACTAAAATCTTCGGAATAAATTTCAACTTTTGCTCCATCAAAAAGGAAAATATCTGTAATCGCTTGTGGATCAAGGAAGTGACTTCGCATCAACGCCAGCTTTTCTGCGATCGCGATCAGCTTGACAGCAAATTGACGGATATCCGGTTCCTGGATAACGATCCGCCCCCCGGGCTTGAGGATCCGCCAGAGCTCGGACGCCGTTTCAGCCTGGTCATTGACATGGTGGAGCGCATCGACCAGAAGGATGCGGTCAAATAAAGCCCCGGCAAATGGCATGGTCTCGGTAAGGGCACGAGCAGGCCGGAGACCGTTCTTCTCCCCGGCCTGTTTCAACATTCCCATCGATATATCAGATAAAATCACAGGGCCAAAATACTCTGTCAACAGACCGGATACACGCCCTGTTCCGCCGCCTGCATCGAGGAGAAGGCTTCCCGGCCCGGGAGCGAGATGCTTCAACATCAATTCGATGTCCGGGGGAGAGATAACGCGCTCGTAGATGGGTGCGAGAAGATTAAAATGATCGAAGGGCATCGCAGATCCTAAAAACCTGTAGTGATCAAATCTTTTATCCGGTCATAGGTCGCCGGGCCGATTCCAGTCACATTAGTGATCTCGTCAATCCGCTGAAATTGTCCATATTGTCGGCGATGGTCAATGATCGCCTGGGCAGTGGAGGGACCGATTCCGGGCAATGTATCAAGCTCATCCAGGTTGGCGGTGTTGATATTAACCCTGTCGCTGCTGCCGCCCGTATTATAAAAAGAAAGATTTTCAATATTGAGCTGAGCACCATCATCAAGGAGGGCTGCAAGATTGACTTTCTCCTTGTCTGCGATGGGAAGAAATCCTCCAGCAGCCTGAATTGCATCAGCAACGCGACTACCTTCCGGGAGATGGTATAAACCGGGAGCCACCACGGAACCGGTAATATGAATGGAAATGGGAGCAGGTGTGGGTGGAGGGAGAAGCGTAACTGCCTCTCCGCTGGGTTGACGAGCTGTAAGCCAGATCACACCGGCCAGCAGTAAGCCAATCAAAATTCCCAAGATGGTATTTGCAGTCGTTTTCATATTCTCATCCCTGACCTTTAGTCACAGCGCATGACCAGCAATGAAGTTCCTTCGCGAGCCAAAAAATCTACCAGGCTCGCCAACTTTGAAATCCGTCGAAAATATGGTGGCATCTCTTCTGGTTGAAGGGCATAAAAGTCAAATTTTTCATACAGCAAACCGAGTTCTGACCTACACATCAAATACAGGGGGCGTGGAGCATCAAGCATCAGTTTTTCAAGGATGGCTCTGGCAATGCCCAGATTACGATAATCCGGCTGAACTGCGAGGGAGGCAATTTCTGTTGAGCCATCGATATGAGGTTTGAGCTGCCCACAAGCGATCATCTTGCCATCTGACGTTTCGGCGACAATAAATCTCGGCCACTTCAGACCTGTCGGATTAATCTTTGTAGAGCGAACCAAATTTCGAATTGAAGAAAAGTCCGTTTCGCGAGCCGGGCGCAAAGTGAAGTTATCCAAGTATACCTGCCGCCATCAATATCGTGAATGAGCTAATGTACCAATGAAAAAGGAAAGGGTAGAGAAAAGACCTACTTCTCCATGCAATCCAGCCGAAAACAAATCCACCAAATATGGTAGAAAGGGTTTCGATCTCTGGTTTGCCGACGTGCATAAGTGCAAATGGTACCGCCTGCAACCAAAGGGCATCGGGACCAAATTTACGGGCGTAACCAAAGAGCAGCCAGCCTCGAAAGAGAAACTCCCATCCCAAAAGATCAAAAAAAGTGTTCCAGGGGAGGCCAGCAAGATAGCCCTCATAATAGCTTTGCATACCGAAACTGCTTCGGGTTAGCCACCAGAGAATTGGAGTCACAAGTATTATCCCTGACAATGTGAGAGTTAAACCAACACGCCAATCGCCAAGCTGGAAACCATAATCTTTGGGATTCTCGCGAAAGATAAAAAGAATGAACAACAAGGGGATAATGAGATACAGGGTTGTTCTGTCAAGGAGTTTAGATGAGGTAAATATATGATATTTATCGAGAATCATCAGAGTAGTGCTGACAATAGTCAGTACGGCGATTTTCCAATCAAGATTGAGTTTGGGGGTTAGAATTTTTTGAATTAGAGTCACAAGGAGACCTAGTAAGGGAAATGAGCCCGGTTCCCATTTGGCCCAAATATTGGAACATGTCATCCAGGCCAATTTTAAGATCATAATAAAGCAGGACAGGGATCAGGCGTAAAACCAGCGCAATGAAAAATATCCGCCAGCCAAAACCTTTCCTGTCCTGCTTTGAAATAAATTTGCTCACACTATGCTTTGATCAGGCCAATTTTCGCATCCTCACCGTTGAATTTGCTGTCAACCATGACTGTTCCTACAGGTCCGTCTTCAAAGACCAGCTCAATTGTCAGTGTTTCACCCATGATGTATTCGCGATAGGCATCTACAGCCACCTGGATTTCTGTGGATGCTGTGAGGTAAACCTTTATACGATCTGAGACATCAAACTCGGCGGCTTTGCGCAAATCCTGTACACGGCGAACAAATTCACGCGCCAGGCCTTCCGCGATCAATTCTGGTGTTAGCTCGGTGACCAACGCAGCCAGATAAGCTCCATCAGATGAGACTGCATAGCCCTCTTTGGCAGCGGCCTGGACCTCAACCTCGTCGGAGAGGATATTCAAAGCTTCGCCTTCAATCGTGACCTGAAGTGGCTCGCCGCTTAATAATGTCCGAGCTGCATCTTCAGCATTCATCGCCATAATTGCCTTGCGGATAGCGGGGAATTTATTCCCATATTTTTGCCCCAATTGTTTTGGCAACGGCTTGACGCTATAGGTGACCGCTTCGCTGCTTGCACCCAGTAAACGGAGGCTTTTTACATTCAACTCGCCCTTGATAAGGTCAGCATATGTTTCAACAGCATGGCGCTCATCCACATTGCCAACAGAAAAAGCAGCTTCAGCCAGGGGCTGGCGAACCTTACGATTTGCTTTCTGGCGGGCAGCATGTCCGAGTGAAACCAGCTTCATGACCACATCCATCTCGTGGTTGAGGGTCTCGTCGATCAGATCAGCTTCAAATTCCGGCCAGCTTGCCAGGTGGACAGATTCAGGTTTGTTCGGATTTGCGCCGAGCACGAGATTCTGGTAGATTTCATCCGCGATAAAGGGCATTGTGGGCGCGAGAAGTTTGGAAAGCGTTGAGACAGCCGTATAAAGCGTATAGTAGGCAGCCTCTTTATCGGCATCCGCTTCGGAACGCCAAAAACGCCGACGAGATAATCGCAAATACCAGGTCGAGAGCGAATCAACAAAGGCCTGGATCGGCCGGGTCGCGGCCGGAACATCGTAATTTTCGTAAGCCTCTGTCACATCCCGAACAAGGGTATTTAGCGAGGAGAGCAGCCAACGGTCAAGAAGATTATCCAATCTGGCAGGTTTCACCAGGGTTGGCTTATCCAGATTGGCATAGGTTACAAAGAATGAATACACATTCCAAAGCGTGAGGGTGAAGGTGCGCACCACCTCTCCAACCAGATCGGCTGAGAAACGGCGTGCCTGTCCGGGAGGGCTGGCAGTGTAAAGATACCAGCGAAGGGCATCAGCCCCTTGTGTATCGAAAACATCCCAGGGCTCAACAATATTTCCCAAACTCTTTGACATTTTCTTGCCCTGACCATCGAGAATATGTCCAAGACAAAGGACGTTCTTGTAGGAAACGCTGTCGTTTAGCAATGTGGATACAGCATGCAGGGAATAAAACCAGCCCCGCGTCTGGTCAACAGCCTCGCAGATATAGTCTGCCGGGAATTGCTCTTTGTATTTTTCATGGTTTTCAAATGGGTAATGCCATTGGGCATAGGGCATGGCGCCAGAGTCAAACCAGCCATCGATCAACTCGGGAACGCGGGTCATCTTGCCGCCACATTCTGAACAGGGAAAGTGAATTTCATCGACATAGGGGCGATGCAAATCCAAATCAGAGAGGTCCCGCCCTGCCAGTTCAGATAACTCGGCTCGAGAGCCGATCCCCTGTTGATGATTGCAATCTTCACAAACCCAAACAGGGAGCGGCGTACCCCAGTAGCGTTCGCGCCCCAAAGCCCAGTCAATATTATTTTCAAGCCAATTCCCAAATCGTCCCTTTTTGATATGATTGGGAACCCAATTGATCTCATCATTAAGCGCAACCAGGCGGTCTTTAAATTGACTGGTGCGGATATACCAGGTTTGGCGTGCATAATAGAGCAGCGGTGTTTTGCATCGCCAGCAGAAGGGATACGTATGGGTATATTCCTCCACACGGAACATCAGCCCGCGTTGGTCCAGATCTTCCACGATCAGCGGATCTGCATCTTTGACAAAAACGCCACTCCACGGGCGAACCTCGGGCAGGAATGAACCGTCGGGAGCAACTGTCTGGATGACGGGCAGATCAAACTCTATCGAGGCATCCATATCCTCAGCACCAAATGCCGGCGCCAGATGAACAAGCCCGGTTCCATCTTCTGTGGTCACAAAATCACCAAGGACGACATAATGCGCAGGTTTATCCGGAGGCATAAAAGTAAAGAGGGGCTGATATTTAACGCCCTTCAATTTCTTGCCTTTGAAGGATTCCACTATCTTTACTTTTTCATCACCGAAAACTTTTTCCATTAAAGCACGGGCGAGAATCAGACGTTCAGTGGACTTGCTGCCGTTTAAGCTGAGTTCGCGCTCAACCTTGACATAATCCACCTCAGGCGCAGCGGCGACTGCCACATTCCCCGGAAGGGTCCACGGGGTTGTCGTCCAGACCAGGAGAGATGTGCCCTCCTCGTCAACCAGGGGCATCCGCACAAAAATCGAAGGATCAACGGTCTCTTCATACCCGAGAGCAACCTCATGGTCCGAGAGCGGTGTCCCGCAGCGTGGGCAATAAGGGACAACTTTATAACCCTGGTAGAGCAGATCTCTGTCCCAGAAATTCTTCAATATCGACCAGACGGATTCGATATAATCATCCGTAAAAGTGACGTAGGCGGTCTTCAAATCCACCCAAAAAGCGAGGCGATCCGTCAGCCGCTCCCAATCCTGTATATAGGTAAAAACCGATTTTCGGCACAGTTCATTGAATTTATCGATGCCGTAATCCTCGATCTCCTGTTTATTTGTGAATCCAAGCTGCTTTTCAACCTCGATCTCAACGGGCAAACCATGCGTATCCCAGCCACCCCGTCGTGAGACGTGGTATCCGCGCATGATCTTGTAGCGCGGGAACATATCCTTGAAGGCACGAGCCAAAACATGGTGCACACCGGGCTTGCCGTTAGCTGTCGGAGGACCCTCATAAAAAACATATTCCGGGCCATCCTCATTTTCTTCGGCTGTTTTCTTGAAAATATCTTGTTTTTTCCAAAGCTTCAGGATATTTTCTTCCATCAAAACAACGTCAAGTTTTGGGGAAACAGGATTGAACATAAAGCCTCCAGTAAATAAAATAACTCTCACCTCATTCAGAGACGAGAGCTATGCTCACGCGGTACCACTCTGTTTCCCGCCGAAGCGGGCACTCAGCAAGTACGGCCATTTCTGGCTTATACTCTCATTCCGCTAACGGAGAATGATTCCGGCTTTCCTACTTTTGCGGATACAATTTCAGATCGCGGCTCCGGGATGATTTTCAATCCAGATACCTGGCTCGGCTCACACTATTCCCGAGTTCGCTGGCAGATCAAGTGAATTTACTCGTTCCCATCAATGCCTTTATTCGGCGTATTATACGCGATATCATAAGAGACTGGCAAGGAAAAGTTTTTTCTGATTTACCCAGCATTATTTAAGTACGCTTCCGAAACCGTATAAATTCCATAAATCCCAACGCACCGATCAAGATAAGGCACGTAAAGATGGATACGATATCAAAAACACGCTGATAGAGTGGCCTTTGCCAATCCGGCCGAAAATGCTGAATAAAGGCGATTAGATTCTTTTCATCATCAACTGAAATACGCTCAAACAAATACAATTGATTCTGTTCAGGAAATACAAGACCAGCTGGATTTGTTAAATTATAGTATCCATCAGATTTATTTTTCACATCCCCTTCTTCCAGTTCATGATTGAAATTTTCCCAATAATATCCAAAAATTGGATCAAAGGTCTCAAGCCCGCTTACCCCATCGACTAATCCCTCAGAATCTTTCATTTTCTGAACACGCTGAATGGGGAATGTTTCTCCCTGGCGCACTCGAGTATAGAAATCAGCCTGTGTAGTCATATCAAATGCCCGGGACTGTTCATCCGCGACAAAGAAATATAATAATAAAAATACAATCGTTAGCAGGCTAAGAAGATCACTTATCCAAAGAAATCTCTTTTCGCTCCATTCTTGGGCCCATTTATTGAGGATCACACTCCCAAGTAGGATCAATGGAAATATAAACGCCGCTGCATATCGCACATTCACATGCAAAGATCCCACAATGGGCAAATTACTCAATAATTGAAATAAAATTCCCTTGGCAAAAATAAACTCAATGCAAACCCAGATTGCAAAGAGAAGGACCGCTATTGCACCCCATTGCTTCTTGCTCAATCGTGGAAATTTCTTTTTTCTAATTAATATAAAAGCCTCGACAATACCCACGAAAATTATCACGATCAGAACTGGTGAAATTGAGATATCAAGCTCCCATAAACCGTAATATCCCCCGGTTGATAAGCGCATAAAATCACTAAGATCTCTGGCATTATTTCCGGTCAGCCAGAAAATAGGTAGAAGATTCATCACCCCAAGCAATTGAAGCAGTAGACCTGTAAAAGCTTGCCCCAAATCAACCAAATATTTATCCGTTATTTCTCGTGGAAAATATCGCATAAAAGACAATACAGCTGAGATTTTGGATGCCGAAAGTAATAATCCCAGGCTCAAACCACCGGCAGTTATTGCGCCTACACGTTTCCAATCAAAAATCGAAGGATCAATCAAATATAAAACCGGAAGAGTAATTCCAAATGATAGAAAAAATATTGCAATTGGATAGAACCCCGCGCTATAGATCAATAACGCACCGATAAGAGCCAAAATAGAGCTGGCCTTTGTCTTCGATAAAGAGCGGTCAAATACTAATACCAGGATCAAACTTAGTAGTGGGAATACTTGAAAACCTAAATGGCCAACTGCCATGTGTTGAAAATAAAATCCATTCCCTGTAAAAAACAAAGCTCCCAGCATGCTTGCTCGCCAATGAAATCGAAGGATATTTTTCAAAAAGTAAAAAGTTGAAAAATATCCCACCAAACAATAAACCGCAATTGACAGGAGAGAAGCTGCCCAGGGTGTGGTTAGCATTGTAAATAATTGAGGCAAAGAAAACTGCATATGTTGTGGATTTGGATATGCA
>NZ_CEYOSI010000088.1:0-3644 GCF_982879505.1 Candidatus Desulfolinea nitratireducens | reverse complement strand
CCGGCAAAACTGGGTGTATACCATTGAATTGAAAAACCATTAAGTCTATAATGCAGAAAAGTATCCCCCAGGCGAGGAATAAAATAAGCGTAATCATGGCCAATAGAGGGATAAAAAGCTGCAATAGTTGTAAGTAAAATTACTATCAGTACAAATATTTTTGTACTCAGGGCCATAAAAATATCTTTATCTACATACCAATTTTTGAACATAATTATTTACCCTCGATATTGCATTTCGTAAGATTCCTGTTTATTTTCCCCAACGTGCCAACAAGTTTCTCATCGTTCTTTTTCGATAGTAAACATATTATACGGTATATCAGAAATTGCTAATCCTTTAAATTATAAATGTATGTACCGAAACAAAAATTTTGTGTACATAATATTGTATCTGGGGGATAATCATTACATGTCTCAATCAGAAAAGATCCAAAACCAAAAAGACGTCACTTTCATTCCCTCCTCCCGCCCGATCCGTTATTATCGCCACGGGTGGCAAAGCTGGTCGTTGACCCTCTGGCAGGATGTTGAGCAGCGCGTCCCCACGCCAAAACCGGCTATTCTGCACCCTCTGCAAACCGACCCTTTTCACATTCACGATGCGCGTCCACATGGATCGTGGGTTGGTGTAGTTGAAATGGAAAATGGTCTATTTTTTCTGCTCGGTGCGCTCGATCTTGATGCGCACGTCTTTTTTGATGACAATACCCTCATCGGAAAATACGAAAATAATGCAGGAGATTGGTTCGTCGCCGAGGGGAGCGAAGAAGAAGTTTTTAGCTTCTACGCCGCGGAACTGGCTCAGCGTCTTGGGAAAAATCGCGCCACTGAAACGCCCAGGATCTGGTGTTCCTGGTACAGCTTCTACACCCATATCTCGGAGAATAATCTCGGGGAAGTTCTCAATGATCTGGGGGAGCTTCCCTTTGATGTTTTCCAGGTGGATGACGGCTGGCAGCATGCCATCGGAGATTGGATCCCAAATGATAAGTTTCCCGGTGGCATGGACCACCTCGCCGCGCAAATTCGCCGTTCGGGACGCACGCCGGGACTCTGGCTCGCACCTCTGATCGTTTCCCCATCTTCAAATTTATTCCGTCAACATCCTGACTGGCTCCTTCGCGACAAAAAAGGCAAGCTCGCCTCCGCCGGATTTAACTGGGGTGAACCACTTTTCGCGTTGGATCCGTCCATTCCGGCCGTGATGGAGTGGTTATCCGCATTGATGGCGCAGGTCCGCTCGTGGGGATACGATTATGTCAAACTCGACTTCCTCTATGCTGGAGCATTGCCCGGGGTCCGGCAAAATGATATCTCACGGGAGCAAGCCTACCGACAAGCGTTGCGCGTTATGAGGAATGCACTTGGGGATGCATATTTGCTGACCTGCGGCGCACCCATCATCCCATCTCTTGGCCTATGCGATGGATTACGGATCGGCCCGGATGTGGCTTCCCATTGGAGCAGTCCCCGCGATGATGACCTCCTTGGCAATTTCGCCATCCCGGGGACGCGCAACGCGATCAGAACAACGGTCAACAGATTGTGGCTAGCACCCCTCGTCCATACAGATCCGGATATTGTTTACTTTGCATCTGACAAAAACATGCTGACGGATGAACAGGAAAGGATGCTGCAAGATTTGGCGTTGATCTGCAATTTCAAGGCAAACTCTGACCCACCATCATGGTTACGCGAAGAAGATCGAGTAAAACTAATTAAATTTCTACAGGCATCCCCGAAAGTCATCAAAAAGGGGCGTTATCAATATCTTCTTGATGATCGCAAGGTAGATTTTTCCGCGGCAATGCCAATCCCCGAGTCAAAAGGATTTGGCAGGCGCGCTTTAGGTGTAATTCTTGGCTGGGGAGGAAACTCTCCCACTGTATTGAGATTCTTTCAATGGCTGGGAAACCGGGAAATCAAAGGGCAATTACAAGAGTAAATATCATTTATTTCCCACACCCTTAATTTGAATATTAGCCTTACTAAACTGCCCGCCGACCTCATCAATTGTTAGCACAAACCAATTCTCATCCCCTGGCCCCAACTTTAATTCTGGATATCCTGCCGAAATATTCCACGTAAACTCACGCTCAAGTGCATAGAGCAGATCATCAACATACTCCAAATCGGCTAATAGGTCTTTTGTGAAGGAAATCTGAAGCCTTTCAACAGGCAGGGTAAAGGTTGGGGGATTATCGTCATCACTGTATAAATCACCGCTGGGACCATCTTTTCGGTAGATACTGATGACCAGGTCTCCCGAACCTGTTAAGTCATTTTTAATTACAAAATTAATGGCATCGGCTAAATTTTCTGCGTATTCTCCGTTTAGATCAATTACATTCCAATCCGCGCCATCTAATTCGTTGCCATCGTAAATCATAATCCCGTCATCAAAATATCCAGGGATTTTAATGATAGGAGACGCATTTTCTAGGGTTTTATCATCGTCCACACACTCGTCCTGGATAAATTTATATCCTGAAAATAATTTCCCAATTTCAATCTCTGGATCTGGTCCTACCTGACAGATTATGAATCTAATATCTTCGCTTTTATTGTGGGCTACAGGTATAAAAACGGTTTCCTCATTCCAAATAAACCAGAAAGCCAGATAAGCTTGGCCATCCCTGGAGATCTCTGCGTAGGGCAAATCTTTTGCCGCTATTTGTACTTCTTTTGATGAAGCTGTGGCAAAGGCCTCTGCAGCAAGCTCCTCTTCAAGATAAGATTGATCAGGAGTTGATTCAATCGTTACCGGTTTGCATGATGAAAGCACCAGTAAAAGATTTATAGTTAGGAGAATAAGTGATTTTTGAATGATCATATACTTTTGCCAATCTTTCCAAAACGCGCCCGCGTCAACTTTGTGAGATCATCCACCCCCAAGCGAATATTCAACCCCAGCTGTCCGCCTGAAATATGGATTTGATCCAGCTTAAGTGCGGTATCGTCCAATACTATAACAAAACCTTGATTAATTAGCGCGAGCGGAGAAATTCCACCGGCTTGGAGTCCTGTCAGCTTTTCAGCCTCAGCCTGTGTTGTCAGGAAAACTTTCTTCTCTCCCAGAAATATGGCCAGAGCTTTCAGATCAACTTCGCAAGAGCCCGGAATGACAACCAGGATCGGCTTGCCAAAATTGCGAGTGACCACAATTGTTTTGAAGACCCGCTCAGGATCAACCCCCAATAAACGAGAAGTTTCCAATGCGCCTCGTTTCTCGGCCGAGAGTTCAAAGGCAGTATAAGGAATTTTACGGGAATCCAGTAAGCGAGTGATATTGTTGACTATGGGCATATTTCACCTTTATCAGCATGATATAAAAATCCAATAGATTGTACTTCAACCCATTACAATACACGATTCTCTTGACAGATTAAACAAAGCAAGTACAATACACACCAAGTTATTCAAAAAATATTTGGAGAAATTCATGTCATTCAATTGCCTGTGTCTGAAGCGGGATTTGTAAACCGCCCCTTCACGATTTTGAACTAATACCACGCTAAACTTACTGAAGGACGGTAACAAATCTCGCATGCAAAAGATACGCATGGCGCTTTGTCGCTGTCCTTTTTGATTTCCGGTTTAGCGTGAATTATTTAAAGTAAGATTTTTGGATCTCAACAAGTC
>NZ_CEYOSI010000087.1:7621-13109 GCF_982879505.1 Candidatus Desulfolinea nitratireducens | reverse complement strand
GAACTCAATTTGGGTTGGTCTTTTTCATCTACCCCAAATTATTGAGATGATACGAAAAAGAGAAATAAAATGATACACTGATAATATAGCCCTTTTGGAGCGGATTCTTTCCCGCATTTCTCGGAAGGCTTTTAACCTTCCAAAGGAGAAAAAGATGACCCTTTTAAATGAAGTCAGACAGGCTAAAAAGCTGCATCAAAGTGGATTAATGACCAAATCGAATGTAGTGGGGGTTGGCGTCGGCCTCAAAGATACACGGAGCGATAAATCCGACGAAATTTGCGTCAAGGTGCTTGTCACGCGTAAACTCTCTCCGGAGGCTTTGCTCTCAAAAGAACTTGTCCCGAAAGAGTTGGATGGCATCCGCACGGATGTAATTGAAGTCGGGGATTTGCGTGCCCTGCAAACGCCCAAAAATCGCTGGCGACCCGCTCCGGGAGGGGTCAGTATTGGACATTATCAGATCACTGCCGGGACGCTGGGTTGCATTGTGCGCGACAGAGATACCGGAGAGCGGTTGATCCTTTCCAATAATCATGTCCTGGCAAATAGCAATGATGCCAATATCGGCGATGCCATTCTACAGCCCGGTCCCACGGATGGGGGCAAGGTTACTACTGATACGATTGCCACATTACTTCGTTTTATCCCTATCCAATATACAACATCCCCAGGAACTTGTGACTATGCCAGGGTTTATGCCTCGATTGGCAATCTGATTGCCATCGCCCTAGGATCAAGCCATCGCGTCAGTGTAAACAGTTTCAGTCCGCAGGCCCTCAACAAAGTGGATGCTGCCCTCGCCCGTCCCAACGCCGATAGCGATGTGCTGGATGAGATCCGCGGTATTGGCGAGATCAGCGGTGTGCTGGAGGCAGAATTAGGGATGCCCTTGCGGAAATCGGGGCGGACAACAGATTTCACCACGAATCAGGTCCAGGTTCTGGAAGCCACGGTCAACGTCAGCTACGGGACAGGGCGGACCGCGACCTTTGAAGAGCAGATCGTGACCGGCCCCATGTCACAAGGTGGGGATTCGGGGTCGCTCGTCGTACACGGTGATTCCCTTGATGCTGTCGGTCTGCTTTTTGCAGGCTCTGACCAATCCACCATTCTCAGTCCCATTCAAACTGTGCTGGATCTGCTGAACGTCACCTTTGATAAGGAGTAAATATGACCGATAATTCAACCCTTCTTGAAAAGGCAAAAAGCGTTAAACGAGCGCATGAGGCGACCCTCCTGGCCAAACCCAATGTGGTCGGCGTGGGAATCGGTTTTCGGATTCAAAATGAAATGAGTACAGAGAATATTGCCATCGTTGTGATGGTCAGCCGCAAACTGCCCGACAGCGAAATCCAGCCTGCTGACCGCATCCCAACGGAGATCGAAGGAGTTCCTGTCGATGTGCAGGAAAGCGGAGAGTTTTACGCCCAATAGCGGGCGTTTAACCCTGAAATTGCAGGGTATTTTTTAGATACTTTCGAATATGGTTTTGTAGCTTTTTCGGCTTGATCGTATCAATCTCCACCTGTTTCGCCTCCACGAAATTAGCAAAACGTACCAAGCCTTTGCCAAGCGCATCCGCAAAAGCGGGATCATTTACGGGGGCATCTTCCTCGTGCCAGAAACCCTTGATCTGCAGGGTCATTGTTGTTCGGTCGAGTTTGGGATCGAGGCGGGCGACCAGATCATCCCCATACAGGATCGGCAAAACATAGTATCCCCAGCGACGCTCTGCGACAGGTTTGTAGACTTCCCAAATATATTCAAAATCGAAGACTTGTTTTGCCCGCCCCCTTGCGCTGACGATCTCCAACGGCGCGACAAAGGTGACCTCATCCTGCGTGCTGGGACCAAGCGGAGTCCACCCCGCAGGGGTTCGCCCGGACTCCAGTTCCTCGAGCAGAGGCAAGTCCCGGGCAAGGGCGATCCAGCGCTCCTTTGAGCCCTCGATTTCCACAGGCACGATCACCTTTTGCTCATAGAGCGCAGCGATGCGCTGATCCGCTTCCTTGACCTCGATCTTGCGATTAATATAATCCGAGAAACTGACCCGCCAGCGTTTCTCGCGCATCAATCCCAAAAAGGAGACCGTTTTCCGGGCAAAGAAGTCTTCGGCTTCCGCCTCTGTGGCGGAATAGTCGAATTCAGAGGACGCGACGCGTTCGGTCAGGTCATAGACCCGGTCAAAGCCATTCCGATGGGTGATCATCACCTCGCCCGTGATCCAGAGCGAATATAAGGCGACGGAGGTATCCTTACCGCCGCGGTAGCTGTTGAGCAGTTTTTTATTCCCTTTGAAATCGCGATTGGCCATCGGGCCGTTGTCACGCAAAGCCTCCTTGACCTGTTTCATGGTTTCGGGATGTTCCTCCCTGAAGATTTTCAAGCGTTTCCATTCATAAGCCCTTTTCATATGCAGCCGCCAGTAGGGCAGCTCAGACATAGGATATAGGAAAAGCGTCCCGCCGTAATCAAAAAAACCGCGCTCCTGGTAGGCAACCTGGTGCAGCAGCTCGGGGCGATAATCGAGGACCCGCCCATACATGGCGATATCCTGGCTGCGGGCGATCACAATCAGCGGATCAAGCTGGAGCGCATCCATTTGGCGCAGGGCCGCGGCAGTGCCTGTTGCATCCGCAAAACGGCGACCGGGCCATAAGCCCTGCACCCCCATGATGAAGCGGCGATGAGTGGTTTTTGAGATTGATATAGAGTTCATAGTTTATTTTATCCGCCCGAACGTAAACGTCCGGGCTCATGGTGGAAGCCCCTCTGGGGGTTGCACACGAGGGCGATTTCGCGAAGCACCCTTTAGGGCATCGTCCTTTGGCCATTAGCCCTATGGTTGACCATCGGGCGGATATTATAAATAATGGTTTCCTTGCCAATCATTCTCGCCTGACCGTAAACGGATCAGGCTTATTGCGGAAGCCCCGCTGGGGCTGGACATTGCATAGATTAGTTGATTTCTTCCATCTTGATATTCAACGTATTTTCTGCGTGATGTTTTTTCTGATTATTCACATAGGCAACAATCTTCGGTAAGGCTTTTTCTGAAAAGCTAAAAACGCCATATTCTGCCTGCCATGCAAAAGGGCCATTCATATAATTTTGATTGATATGATGCGAGCTTGCTCCTTTGAGATGACCAATTGTCTTCGCCACCGATAATTTGGGTAGAATGGAAATGACCACATGAATATGATCTGGCATCCCACCGATGGCATGGGGAATACATTCCAACGCCGTAGCCTTGCCCCAAAGATAACCATACAGATCAGATTCCCATGCCGGGGAGATGAACTCTTCTCTATTTTTTGTTCCCCAAACGATATGGTAGAACAATCTCCATAAGGGCATAGCTGGCTCCTTTGTTTTTGGTTTCCTGTGAATTTTAACCGCCCGACGTGAACGGATCGGGCTCACAGCGAAAGCCCCGTTGGGGCTAGGGCGATTTATCGTCCTTAAGCTATGAGCCTGTTGGGTTTACCCACAAGCGGATAAGGCTACCCTCTCTTCTTCAGCCAATCCAGCAGTTTTTTGGTCGGCCAGGTATTGATCACATCCTCGGCGGTTAGCCAGGCGCGGCGGGCGGTGGCAACCCCAAAATGGAGCATATCGAGATGATCTTCGGAATGGGCGTCGGTGTTGATGCTGATCGGGATTCCCATTTCCTTTGCACGGCGGGCAAACCTATCTTCCAGATCGAGTCGGGAGGGGTGAGCGTTGATCTCCAATGCCACACCGGATACGGCCGCCGCTTTCAGGACAGCCTCCATATCCAGATCGGCCCCCTCGCGTTCAGGGATCAGGCGTCCGGTGGGATGACCGATGATATCCACATGCGGATTATTGATCGCGTTCAGCAGGCGTTGGGTGACTTTCTCCCGCGGCTGGCGCAGGGAGGAATGCAGCGAAGCGACCACCAGATCCAGCCCCGCCAGGAATTCATCCGGGTAATCCAGCGAACCATCCGCTTTGATCTCGACTTCGGTGGCATGCAGGATGCGGATACGATCTCCCAGCTCTTTTTGTGCGACTTCGATCTCGGCCTGTTGGTCTTTATGTTCTTCCATGCTCAGGCCACCGGCCACTCCCAGGCTGACGGAATGATCGGTAAACGCGATCACCTTGATCCCGCGTTTGGCAGCGGCTTTTGCCATCTCGAGCATGGATAGTTTGCCATCGCTCCAGGTGGAATGGACCTGCAGGTCGGCGCGGATATCTTTGACTTCGATCAGCTTTGGTAAATTTCCATCTTTGGCGGCCTGGACTTCACCACGATCTTCGCGTAATTCGGGCGGAATCCAGGGAAGGCCGAGGGCCGCGTAGACCTCCCCTTCTGTCGCACAGGTAATCTCGCCGGAACCATCTGTTTTTGTGAGGGCATGCTCGGATAGCGAGAGACCCTGATCAAGGGCCAACTCTCGCAAGCGGACGTTATGATCCTTGGAACCGGTCGCGTATTGCAGCGCGGTACCGAATTTTTCCGGCGGATGGACCCAGATCTGTGCGCGCTGCCCATCGCTGAACTCGATACTGGATTTGATCTCCCCTTTGCCGTGGACGCGCATCACGCGGGGCAGGGTGGTGAAAACTTCCATGACAGGCGCGGAATCCTCCGCTGCGACAAGGATATCCAGATCGCCAACGGTTTCACGCATCCTGCGGAATGAACCAGCTGGTTCAACGGCAGTGACACCCTCGACCTCTTTCAGAATGGCGATCAGTTCCTGCGCCAGCGGCCAGGCCTGACCCAGGGGAATCCGTCCCGAGCGCCGTGAGAGGGATTCTATCCCGGCGATGATCTGCTTTTCAGATTTTTCGCCCATCCCGGGCAGGTTGCGCAGTTTTCCCTCTTTGGCGGCTATTTCCAGGTCTGAGAGCTTGGTGATCCCCAGTTCCTTCCAGATCAATGAGATTTTTTTCGGTCCCATCCCGGGAATTGGGATCCAACCGGCCAATCCGGGCGGGACCTCCTCTTCGAGCTTTTCCAGATATTCCAATTTCCCCGTCGAGAGCAATTCATCGATCTTGCTGGCGATGGCCTGCCCCACCCCCGGGATATCTTTCAGCTTCCCCTCTTTCCAATACTCATTCGCATCCCGCCCCAAAGAGATCAGGCTTTCGGAAGCCTTTCTATAGGCCAGGGTTTTGTAAACGATCTCTCCCTTGATCTCAAGCAGGTCTGCGATCAGGGTAAAGGTATCGGCTAATTGACGGTTATTCATACCGGTAATCCTTTCAATATACAGAAACTCTTATTCCGATCCATTCTAACAAATAGAGTAAATAATGATCTTCTGGCTACTCATTCACCGCCCGGACGTGAACGTCAGGGCTAATAGCGGAAGCCCCATTGGGGCTGGCACGCGAGGGCGATTTCGCGAAGCATCGTTCATCCAGCTTGACTGGACCCTTTAGGGCATTGTCCTTTGGCCATGAGCCTGTTGGGTTCACCCACAGGCGGAAATTGTAAATAATA
>NZ_CEYOSI010000087.1:0-7521 GCF_982879505.1 Candidatus Desulfolinea nitratireducens | reverse complement strand
ACGTGAACGTCAGGGCTAATGGCGGAAGCCCCGCTGGGGCTGGCGAGCGAGGGCGATTTATCGTCCTTTGGCCATGAGCCTGTTGGGTTCACCCACAGGCGGAAATTGTAAATAATAATTTCTATGCTCTCCATTCCTCGCCCGGACGTGAACGTCAGGGCTAATGGCGGAAGCCCCGCTGGGGCTGGCGAGCGAGGGCGGTTTCGCGCGAAGCATCGTTCATCCAGCTTGACTGGACCCTTTAGGGCATTGTCCTTGAGCTTTCTAATATAGCCAGCGGTGATTTTGGAGATAGAGAAAGAGAGTTTCATTTTAGATTATATTTTGAGCATTTACAAAACCTTCGTGTTCCTTTGTGTCTTTGTGGTAAATATTAAAACCCCAACTCTTTCAAAGTCTCCGCTTCGGAACGTTTACCCTTCTTCCCCTTCAGCTCCTGCCAGAAACGCTCATCATAACGGCGTGATTTGACCGGCAGCGGCATCGGCACTCCCCAGCCAAGGAGCAAAACTTCCTCTTTTGGTTGGAGTCGTGCCAGCATTCCTCGTAAGGCTTCGCGCCCCGCCAAACCGGAGAGCACCGCACGGATATCATCATCATCGCCGAGCCAGCCGGAGATGCGTGTCCCCAATTGCGACATGACCTCATCGTAAATTTGCGAGGGGCGCTGATCGACGATCATCAAGGTAACGTAGTATTTGCGCATCTCGCGGGCGATGGTCGCAAAGGTCGTCTGGGCAGCCATCTCACGATTGAGTAATTTATGGGCCTCTTCCACGACCAGGATCAGATGGCGCGGCTCCTCTTTTCCGTGGGTGCGGAAATTATTCACGCGCTGCTCCCAGACCGCGCTGATCTTGCGGGTCAGTAAATTGGAAACCAAAAGATAATCCAGGTCTGAGTCAAATTTGCCAAAGGACAGGATCACATGCTTGCCGCCATCCAGGTTATCGATGACCTGTTTGACCGAATCCGCGGCGGGTCTTTCTGAGATATAGGGCGCGTTGAAGAGCCGTCCCAGCTTGGAGTGCAGCGCTTCAGCGGCCATCACATTGACGCCATTTTCCAGCGCCCAGGCCGCAATACTTTCTGGCGCAGGCACCTTATTAATCTTGCCCGTGCGCTCATCCTCGACTTCGATCGTCGCGCCGTTGAGCATATTTTTATAGGTGCTGAACCATTCCCTGGGGCCAAAGGTCCGCACAAGGGCATCCAAAACCGTCGGGGTGGTTTCGCGCAAATTTAACGTGCGGGTCAGCATCAGCACATCCGAGGACTGGATCTCGCTCATTGCAATCTCCAGATGAAAATCCGGGTTCGCCCCGCGGATATTCGTCCCCGCGCCCAGTCCCACCACCTGCACCCTGGACCCAAATTTGGTCTTCAGCCCGGGCACGGTCTTGTTCGTGTCGGTCGCCGTATCGTCAAATCCGTACTCGTTATGCATATCCAGAACCAGCACCGAGGCCGCGTTGTAATTGATCAGCCCGGCCAAAATGATCCGCGTCAGGAAGGATTTCCCCGTCCCGGTTGCGCCAAAAACACCCGAGGAGCGCTGGACGAATTTGCTCAGATCGATACAGACAGGGTGATCCTGTTCGCGGGTGCTGCCGATCACAAAATTCCCTTTTTCTCCGACTTTGCCAAAGATCTCGGCAATATCACCCTCCGATGCGAGCGTGACCTCGGCGTGGTGCGGGGGCACGTTCTTGACCGGTCTCGGACGGGGTTCATCCCGCAACCCGGCCTTGATCGCTTTTTGCCAGTTGGCGTGTTCCGGCGTCCCCGGCTCAGGGCCGCGATCCAGCATTAGCGTGGGCAGCACCTCGAGATTAGTATAAAGAGTCTGCCCGTGGAGGGCCTGCGCCAGGGCTGGCGGGAGGCGCATCTCAGTCTGCTCATCCGCAAAACGGGGGTCCGTCGCCCCAAGCTGGATATCGGTGACAATGCCATAATACTGCCAGTCTCCGCTCCGGATGACGGTGAAGGCCCCCTCCTGCACCTCTTGCGATGGGACCGTTAACCGCACACGGAAGGATTCTTTTAGCCCACCTCCAACGAGATAACCAATGGGTTGATTTTTATTCATAAAAACTCCTGTTAAACACAAAGGACACTAAGGAGCACGAAGGAAAACAAAGAAAAATCTTTGAGAGCCTTTGTGACCGTCGTGTTTAATATTAGACAACCATACGTTTGATTCCATGCTTGAGACGTGCCACATAGAAATTGATGAGATACCCAAGACGGATATTGCTCAATCGAAGATAAGTAAGTAATTGTGCTTCGTAAACCGGATTCATCTTTTCAACAGCTTTCAACTCAACAATAACGCAATTTTCAATAAGCAGGTCAAGGCGGAATGCTGTATCTAGTTTTGCGCCTTCGTAGATAATAGGTACGGCAACCTGATTTTCAACAGCCAATCCGCTTTTGCGTAATTCATATGCCAACGTGGTTTCATAAACAGATTCTAAAAGGCCGGGACCTAGCGCAGAATGAACTTTGAAAGCTGCATCTAAAACTGCCTTGCCAACTTTCTCAACATCGGCTGGGATAGCTGTGTATTTTATCTTTTTCATAGCAAATCTTTCTAAACACTAAGGACACGAAGAGGCACAATGCTAAAAGCAAAATCTTTGAGAGCCTTTGTGCCCTTAGTGTTTAATCTTCTCTCGATAGCCCAAAAAACTCTCATCCTTTTCAAACACGAAGGTCACCAAGAATCACAAAAAAACCTTAGAGAACTTTGTGCCCTTTGTGTTTAAGTTTTTAAACTGTCTCACCCAAAGCCCCTAATACACTCATCAAGGTCGGGTAATCATCCCTTAGTAAAGTAATAATCTCTTTAATCGCCCTGTTTTGCCAATCAGCATCTTTTTTATGCGCTTGAGCCGCCTGCTGAACATGCGCTGCGAGCATCTCGCCAACCGGCGCATCCTTGGCGCGCAGGATATGCCGAAAATAGCCAAAGCGTCCTGCAGCCGTAAAACGGATCAGATCCTCCGCGTCGCATTTGTAGATCACATCCAAACTTAGGGGCGGGCGTGGTGGCAACAGATGCGCGACCTTTCCATCCAGCTCGTAGCCGACGGTCAGCACCGACATCTCGACGGGCACGATCCGCCGCTCGCGGTTATCGGCGATCACCTCCTCGCTGACGTTACCGACCGTCACCAATTGGCGCACCAGTCCATCGTCGTCGATATGGATATCGTAGATCAGCCCGTAGACCTGATAACCGTTCCCCAGCGGGGCACGCACAAGGCCGCCAAAGACAGGCGCTTCGAGCTGTGAGACATTGCATCCAGCCACAAAGCCGGTCGTGCCAGAGCGAAGTAAACGTCCGATTTCAATTGATTGCATAATTGCTCCGATTCTTTAATTCACCACAGATGAACAGAGATAAACAGGATGAAAAACTTTTAAAGCCGCTTGAGAGCGGTCATGGCGTTACAAATATCTTTTCCAAACCTTCCAACTTTCAAACCTTAAACCTTTAACTATTCGCTACATCCTTCGTGGACTGCTTCCCGGATTGCTCCCCGATCTCAGCATTGTTCCGACGCAATTCCAGGTCCAGCATCTGTTCGACCTGACGTTTCTCATCAAAGGAGACCACCGCCACCTCATGTGAACGATGTAAGAGATAAGGATAAGGTTTACTGCCTAATATCCGGCATTGTTGAATTAAGGCCGCATGGAGATCATTCAATTTCTGAGGGTCATCCACCACCCATTTGGGAATATCTACACGCACAATAACGGGGTGCTTATCTGTTCCAACATTTAAATAAAAGAAATGCAAAGATAAAATCCCTTTATAAATATCTTTTGATTTTGCTTGCAAGGCAAAAACCGCTGAACGTTCTCCTGTTTTTAATAATGGTTTAGAACCTTTCTCTCCATATAGCCAGGTATCGGTAACCCCTAGAAAGGGGTGGAATTTTCGTAAATCCTCTAACTGCTCAGGAGTTGCAATTGCAATTTCTAAAAGCCTCGTAACAAAGTTTGATCCGGGCTTATCGACATATCCAGCAGTGGTGATGCCTTTTTCCTGTAACCGTGAAAGCGCGCCGAGATATTGCTGCATGCTTTCCTGGTAGCTTTTGGCATTGCTGGGATCTTTATTGCCCCATAACTCGATCGGTCCATCCGTAAAGGTAATGATTGGGGCCGAATAATTTTTGGCGATTTCGCCCAGTTTGGTGCGCTCGGCCAGATCCCGGCGCAGGGCGATTGTCCCCTCGCTGAGGGTGGTGCCATATTCGGTCAGAAGCTCATCTCCAAAAAAAAGTTGACTATCGGTAAAAACTTCGGGGGTTGATCCGGAGTTGAGCTGCATCGCGATGGCCCCCACATTGACCAGGCCAAAATGTATCGCCGCATGTCGATCGGGGATAATTTGCGAGCCATCGGCAGCGATCAGCGTTGCATCCACAGGGAGGGCAGGTGTGGGCACGCGCGTATCGAGATTCTCATTTAACGGTAGGGCGCAACGGATATTCGCATCCTGCACGAGGGCAGTATCCACTTTTTTCCGCAGCCCATCCAGATCATCGGCATATTCATTCAGCAAATTCAGCGCGCGCTGACGGCGTTCATCCAATACTTCTTTACGCTCTTGCGCGCTCTTTCCGATCTCTTTGATCCGTTCATAAATTTGCTGAAAATCAATTGCCATGCCTGCTCCCTAGAACATTTGTCTTATATTTTACCAGAAAAACACCCTCACTGCCCTCACCCCCGCATCGTTTCACTCGCTCCCCCTCTCCCGTTTTATGGGAGAGGGAAGTTCGAGCGAAGCAAGAACGGGTGAGGGCAAAAGGGTATAATTTAGGCAATTCATACAAAAATCACGTCATTGCGAGCGGAGCGAAGCAATCCCCTGCCTGTAGATGGAGATTGCTTCGGCGATAATACTGCCTCGCAATGACAGACTTAGGAGACGCAATGTTAAAAGTTGGATATATCGGTTTGGGGCTGATGGGCAAGCCGATGGCCCGCAATATACTAAAAGCCGGTTTCCCTGTGGTTGTCCATAACCGCAGCCGCGCGGCTGTGGACGAGTTGGTGGCCGAAGGGGCGACTGCTGCAACTACACCTGCTGAGGTCGCCGCCCAGGTTGACGTGGTCATCACCAATCTGCCGGATTCCCCCGATGTGGAGTTGGTTGCCCTCGGTGCAGATGGCATTATCGAAGGCGCAAAAGAAGGGTTGATCTTTATTGATAACTCAACCATTAAACCCGCCACCGCCCGCCAGATTGCCGAGAAGCTGGGGGAGAAAGGCGTTCTTTCACTGGATGCCCCTGTCAGCGGCGGGGATGTCGGCGCGATCAACGGCACCTTGACGATCATGCTTGGCGGACCAGAAACCGCATTGAATAAAGCGATGCCGGTCCTCGAGGCAATCGGCAAGAGCATCACCCTTGTTGGCGATGCGGGTGCAGGGCAGATCGCCAAGGTCTGTAACCAGATCATGGTCGCCGCTCAAATGGTCGGAATGGCAGAATTACTGATCGTTGCTCAGAAAGCTGGTGCTGATCCACAAAAAGTTGTGCAAGCCATTAAAGGCGGCGCGGCTCAATGCTGGGCACTTGATGTCAAACCTCCACGCCTTTTTGCTGGAAACCGAAACCCCGGCTTCAAAGCCTATATGCAAGCCAAAGACTTAAATATCGTCCTCGACACCGCCCGCGATTATGGTGTTCCCCTACCGGGCACATCGGCTAATACCCAACTCTTCAGCGCGATGCTCGAAATGGGCATGGGCGATCTCGATAACTCGGCGGTAATTGGCGTGATCGAGGCGTTGGCTGGGGAGACGTTGAAAGTTTAGTAACGAGAAAGAAGTGATGAGTGACGAGTGAAAAACGCATCATTTATCACTCGTCACTTCTTGAAAAGTTTTCTTTGGCGGTGAAAACTTTTGCGTCGCCGCCAAGCATAGAATATTAGTGCTATAATCGCTCTGAATTCAACGCAAAAGCAGATGGATTAAGATATTGGGTCAATGTTGTTAATAGAGCTTCACAGGTGTTCAGTCAACTATGAAACCAGAACATGTTGAAAAACCGTTTTCGCAAAGGCTGCTTGAGTTAATTTCAGAGCCTAATTTCATTAAATTTCAAAATATTCTTAGTGAGCCAAATTTCTTCACAGTGGTGGGAAGAACACATTATGAAAGATGGCACTCTAATTTTTATGGGTGGTTATTGGATGCTAATGGCTCGCATCTAATGAGGGACTATGTTTTAATAAGATTTCTGCTGCTCATCCATGATGAAAGGTGCCTTAAGTCAAGCTATCATGGGAAGAATAACTTGTCAGAAATCATCCCTATGGCAGAGTTTGATGAAATCAGCGTCATTCCTAATGAACACCAATCATCAGAAAAAAGCATTAGGAATGTTGGTAGATTTGATGTTTTTCTCACTGCTAAATATCGCAATAATGATGTGGCTGGAAAACTAAATGTTATCTTTGAATTAAAAATCGATAGTCGTATTGATGCGGAACAGTCAAAAAAATATGCCAACTGGTTATATGAACAACATCCCGAAGATACGAATATTTTGATTTATCTATTACCTGAATTAATGTCAGATTCTCGGTCTACAGTGGGAGATGCCCGATGGTATTGTATGGATTATCAACTTCTCAACGACAAATTGGTGCAGCCCATACTTGAACATCCGAATCTAAATCATAAAGTCCAACCGTTTATCATTCAGTACATTAAAAATCTAAAAATTAGACATAAGGGTATAAAAATGGCTATCACAAAAGAAGAGAAAAAACTCGCTGTTGAATTATATGAAAAATACTCTGATGTTTTCGATTCCATTTTTGATGCGCTCCAAGAAGAAAACATTATTGATGACAGCACTTCCGATATTCCAACCAGAGGAAGAAGCTCGGGAAGAATCACCGTCAAAATTAACAATAAAATTTTTGACGGCGAGACAGTTAGACTTTTATTCAGAAAAATTTTGGAGTACCTAGTAGATGAAAACCTGCTTCGGGATATTTCATTGCCTTGGGGAATTAGTAAAACCCGATATATCCTAACAAAAGAAATCCATCCCATTCACCCGAGCGGGAAGAGCTTCTTTTACCCTGAAAGTTACAAAGGATATACGATGGAAACTCATTATGCGAGAGAAAGAGGGTTGTCGTGTTAGATAAAGTTTGTAAGAAACTAAATTTAGAGTACGAGCCAGTGGATGTATAAAATGAAAAAAATAACGTCTTCCCAAATGCAACAAATCCATAGTGCCTTAATACAGGCATTAGACGATCTTTCTTACAAAGACTTTGCAGGGAAAGACTTCTTTTTCTTCAAGTATGAACGCCATGTATTTTTAGGAGATTTTGTAACCATATTGATGGAAGAATACTTTTACAACGCAGAAATCGCCATTTACAAGAAGCTTAGCATTGATTTGGCACAAATTAGATATAGAGATAAATACCATTCTTATGAGTTGAAAACGAAATATCAGAACAAACATGTGGT
>NZ_CEYOSI010000086.1:0-13305 GCF_982879505.1 Candidatus Desulfolinea nitratireducens | reverse complement strand
GGGGGCGACCCCCCGGGAGAGTAGGTCATCGCCAAGGAACTTTTCTTTTTTCTTCTATTAGATGGAAAAAGATTTAGCGAGAATGTGCGGGGATTTGGGTCTGCCCGTATCCGTTGGGGTGCTACCATTAAATGGAAAGTGTCCTGGAGTAGATCCTGTTTTTATGCGGTGGCAATTTTCGGGCCCTGCGCGAAACGGTCTTTCATCCCCACTCTTCTCAGACTTTTATTTATAGAGTATACTTTTCACGTTGTGAAAGTTGGAGCTTTCTCTTAACATTGTGGTCGAGGAGTGTATACCGAAAATTTGGTATGCGAAAGCTGAAAGTTATTATTATTTTTTGAAAAACCTCGGCTGAGTTTGTTTATCAGTCGATTTTTTGTTTAATGAAAGATTCCTTCTTTGGGAGGAGGTGAATAAAATGGCAGTAGTAAAATTACGGGCAAATGAATCGCAGGAGCAACTTTTAAAGCGTTTTCGAAAAATGGTTGTAAAAAGTGGTATCTTGAGTACGGTGCGGGATAAACGTTGGTTTGTCTCACGTACTGAGCAACGCCGTTTGGAAAAGAAAAAAGCTATTCGACGTCTCAAACGACGCAAGGTGAATCGGTACTAGATATCGTATTTTGCCTCAGAGATTAGTGTAGTCTGGATTGGATGCGTTTATGGCGAAAACTGAAGATAAGATCAAATTAGAAGGAACCGTGATCGAAGCATTACCCGGAACTCAATTTCGTGTGGAATTGGAAAACGGTCACGAAGTGCTGGCTTATTTATCTGGCAAAATGCGCAAGTATTACATCCGAATTTTGCTGGGAGATAAGGTGCAGGTTGAAATGTCACCCTATGATCTTTCTCGTGGTCGGATCACTTATCGTTATAAAAAGGGACGCCCGCGAGTGGTAAGCTAGGGAATCGCCTTTTCGCTAGGTATTAATTTAAAAAGCCCGCCAATTTTGGCGGGCTTTTTTGTTATCTGATGTGGGGTTGCTCTTTCTTACTCCACCTTTTCTTTATCGTATTGCATGCCTGCCATTTGCTCGTAGAGCTTCCAGCGGGCGTTGACATCATCCTGGGCGGCCTTCATCAGAGTTACAGCACGACTTTCGTTATTCTGTGTTAACACACGATAGCGGGCTTCATTATAGGCAAAATCGGAAACCGGGATTGAGGGTGCCTTTGAGTCCAGCTTAAGCGGATTCTCGCCCTCTTCTATATTATCGGGGTTATAGCGATAGAGTGGCCACAAACCGGATTTAACGAGCAGTTGCTGTTGAGACAGGCCGTCTTTCATATCGTAGCCGTGTGCGATGCAGTGACTATAAGCGATGATAATGGATGGGCCATCGAAGGCATCTGCTTCGCGGAAGGCACGCAAGGTTTGCATATCACTGGCGCCCATGGCAACCTGTGCTACATAAACATAGCCATACGACATGGCGATCATCCCCAGATCTTTGCGGGCGATCTCTTTGCCGTTTGCAGCAAACTTGGCAACCGCACCGATCGGGGTTGCTTTGGATGATTGCCCACCGGTGTTGGAGTAGACCTGCGTATCCAGTACGAGAATATTAACATTTCGTCCGGAGGCCAGAACATGATCGAGGCCGCCGTAACCGATATCATAAGCCCAGCCGTCACCACCGACGATCCAGACGCTCTTTCTGACAAGAACATCTGCCAGGCTGAGCAGATCTTTGGCTTTTGGATCATCACTTCCAGCCAGTTTCTTTTTTAGGTTTTCAACGCGTTCACGCTGAGCCTGGATACCGGATTCGTCGGTCTGATCGGCGCCGACAAGATCATCAACAAGTTCCTGTCCAATCTTCCCTGCTAACGATGTGAGTAACTCACGGGCAAATTCGGTCTGCTTATCAACGGTCAGGCGCATGCCAAGGCCGAATTCAGCATTATCTTCGAATAAGGAGTTCGACCACGCAGGACCGCGGCCATCACTATTATGCGTCCACGGGGTGGTGGGCAGGTTTCCGCCATAAATGGAAGAACAACCGGTTGCGTTGGCAACAATCGTGCGATCCCCAAATAGCTGGGTCATCAACTTGATATAGGGGGTTTCACCACAGCCTGCACAAGCGCCAGAGAATTCAAAGAGTGGCTGTAGCAATTGGGAATTCTTGATATTTCCAAGATTGATTTTGGTACGATCTACTTCTGGGATCGTCAGGAAAAAATCCCAATTTATTTTCTCGGTCTCGCGGATCGGCGGCTGCGGAGCCATATTCAATGCCTTGCGTTCCGGATTGGTCTTATCTTTTGCCGGGCAAACCTCCACACAAAGTTGACAGGCGGTGCAGTCTTCGGGGGCAACCTGGATCGTATATTTTGTGTCAGGCAACTCTTTAAATTTAGCATCCAGGCTCTTGAATGTATCAGGAGCGTTTTCAAGTAAGGCCGGTTCGTAAACTTTCTGGCGAATGACAGCGTGTGGACAAACAAAGACACATTTACCACACTGGATACAAAGATCTTCTTCCCAAACAGGAATGTCTAGAGCCAGGTTGCGTTTTTCCCACTGGGTTGTGCCCGAAGGATAAGTACCATCGACCGGGAAAGAACTTACAGGAACATCATTCCCGAAACCCGCGATCAATTTGCCAAGGACATCACGGACAAATTCAGGGGATTCTTCGGGAACAGGCAGGCGGCGGGTCAGCTTACTATTGATGGTATCAGGGTAATTGACCTCGTGAAGATGTGCGAGGGCTTGATCAACAGCCGCATAATTCTTCTTGACAATGGCTTCACCGCGTTTGCTATAGGTTTTCTTGATGGCAACTTTAATCGCCTCAATCGCCTGCTCTCGGGGCAAAACACCGCTGATCGCGAAGAAACAGGTTTGCATAATGGTATTGATGCGCACACCCATCCCGGTTTTTTGGGCGACTTCATAACCATCGATCACATAAAATTTCAATTTTTTCTCAACAATGGTTTTCTGATCTTCTTGCGGAATCTGATCCCAAACTTCATCGGGACTGAAAGTGCTGTTTAGCAGGAAGACTGCACCAGGCATGGCATATTTAAGCATATCGATCTGCTCAAGGAAATTGAACTGATGACAGGCAATAAAATTAGCCTGACTAATTTCATAAGGCGCGTGGATTGGTTCAGGGCCGAAGCGCAGATGCGAGATCGTCTTTGCCCCAGCTTTGCGGGAGTCATATACAAAGTGCCCCTGAGCAAAATTGTCGGTTTCTTCACCGATGATCTTGATCGAATTTTTATTTGCACCAACGGTGCCGTCTGATCCGAGACCAAAGAACAAGGCGCGGATGGTATCATCGCTTTCGATGGAGAATAGCGGGTCATAGTCCAAACTGGTATTGGTGACATCGTCATGGATCCCAACAGTAAAGTGATTCTTCGGTTGCTTTTTGGCCATCTCATCGAAGATACCTTTGACCATTGCCGGGGTAAATTCTTTGGAAGATAAACCGTAACGCCCGCCAATCACACGTGGTGAGGTCTCGAAGGGCGCGGTACCATCCCCCACACCTTCGCTGAAGGCAGTGATGATATCCTGGTATAGTGGTTCTCCAGTCGCGCCAGGCTCTTTGGTTCGGTCGAGGGTGGCAACCACTTTAACGGAAGCAGGCATCACATCGAGAAGATGTTTTACGGAAAAAGGTCGGTAAAGGCGGACGCGCACCACACCAAGTTTCTCACCTTGCGCATTTAGATATTTAACGGTTTCAGCAACCGCCTCGCCGCCCGATCCCAAAATAATGATCACACGTTCGGCATCAGGTGCGCCAACATAGTCGAAAAGTTTATACTCACGTCCAACTTGTTCGGCAAATTTATCCATCGCTTTCTGAACGATTTCAGGGCATGCATCATAATAAGAGTTGACGCTCTCACGCGCCTGGAAGAAGACATCCGGATTTTGGGCGGTGCCGCGGATGACAGGATGGTCAGGCGAAAGACCGCGTGCGCGGTGTTCGTGGATCAAATCAACGTCGATCATCGTGCTGATATCTTCATCCGCCAGAATTTCGATTTTGTTGATCTCATGCGAAACACGGAAACCTTCGAAGAAATGAATAAAAGGCACACGTGACTTAAGCGTTGCTGCCTGAGCGATAAGGGCGAAATCATGCGCCTCCTGGGTGGAGCCAGAAGAAAGCATGGCGAAACCAGAAGCGCGGGTTCCCATCACATCTGAGTGATCGCCGAAAATCGAGAGCGCCTGTGCCGCAACCGAGCGGGCCGCAACATGGAAAACAGTGGAAGTCAGCTCACCTGCGATCTTGTACATATTGGGCAGCATCAGGAGCAAACCTTGGGAAGCGGTAAATGTTGTTGTCAACGAACCAGTTTGCAGCGCGCCATGCACTGCGCCAGCTGCGCCACCCTCGGCTTGCATTTCAATTACCAGAGGGGTGGTTCCCCAAACATTTTTCTGTCCTCTGGCAGACCAGGCATCAGCCAATTCGCCCATTGGTGTTGAGGGCGTGATCGGATAAATAGCGATTACCTCATTTGTGCGGTGTGCGATATTGGCAGCAGCCTCATTGCCGTCTATTGTTGCGATCCTTCGTTTCATTCGATACTCCTTTTATCAATGCACAACAAAGTCCATTGCAGATTATTACCAAAGGCAAAAATTGCCAGTAAAAAAGTGTAGCTGAATTGACTGATTTTTGTAAGTTATTAAATGCTAATAAATACCTGCGACTTGTCATATTCTGACAAAAAAGCGCAAGTTTGTAGGAAAGGGATTTATTTCATAAATTGGCTCAGGTGTGGGCGCGCCATTAATAGCGCTGCCAGCGTTTTTGCATCTGGCATTTGGCCTGTTTCCGCCATAGATAAAGCCTCTGTCAGTGGAATTTTCTCCACCTTCAGGAACTCATCTGCGTCAGGATCGAGGGGATCCACGCGTAGCTCTGTAGCTAAAAAGACGGTCATCAGCTCGGTCGAATAGCCTGGGGCGAGATAAAATTTGCCTAATTCCTTGAGTTTTCCCGCCCCCATCCCTGTTTCCTCCCGTACTTCGCGTGCCGCACAATCAGCCGGGTCTTCTTCCGGATCAAGGGTCCCTGCCGGGAGTTCGAGGAGATTGTCCACTGCTGCGTGGCGGTATTGGCGTACGAGCAACAGATTCCCATCATTGTCAACGGGCAAGATGACGACAGAGCCATGATGTTCTACGATATCAAATTTTGTTGTGCGCCCATCAGGTGTTCGCAAATTGTCTTGCCGGATGGTGAATACACGTCCCTTGAAAATCGTCTCTGAATTAAGCAGTTTAAATTTCATAGTGAGCTCCAGATATAGAAACACCCAAGGGAAGAAAGGTTCTCCTCTTGGGTGGAAATCTTATTCATAAAATAGATTTATGGAATTTGAAGTGTTGTTCCTGCTGTGATATTGTCGGGGTCAGGGATAGTGTTGGCCGTCATAATAGCAGAGGGATCAATATCGCCAAAATAGCAGGCTACACCATAAACAGTGGTGGTTTGTGGGACAACATAGGTTACAGGATGAGCATGTAGTGCCCTGGGGGGCGGGAAGGCTGCCCCACTCTGCGGGATGCTGAGAGTGACCCCCGGCTGATAATTTTGTGCATTAACTGCAGAGATATTATTCAAAGTGAGTAATACGCCAGGATCAATATTGAAGCGCCGGGCAATGCAATAAGGGAACTCACCTTTTTTAAGTGAATAACTGGCAGGTCTGCCTACAATTGAGGTGGGGGGAAGATCTGTCGTTGAAATCACTGGTAATGTACCTGTTGCTGTGGCGGGGTCAGGTGTTTCTGTGGGATCAAGACCAGCAGCAGGTGTTAGATCTACATTCGCCTCTGGTGCCGCTGTTAGATCCAGAGTTGGTTCTGCCGCAGAACTTGAAGGCATTGCCAAAGCTGTTACAGTTAGCGCTCCCGATTCAAAAAATTCGTCCATATCTGCGGGTAGGGCTTCAGGAAATCCGCTATTTCCTTCAATTGTAGGGGTTGCCAGGCTTTCATCAATGGGGGCATAAGATCTCTCGCAACCGACAGAGACAAGCGCGATCATGATAAAGGCTGTAAGTAGAATGATTCTTGATTTTTTCTGCGGCATAGTATTTCTCCTCTGAAAATACACCTGAATTACTCGTAAAACAGGTGTTTTCTGAATTGATAGTAGCACAACACAATACCCTCGTCAAGCTGCCCAGACGGGGGGAAAACGCTTTTATTTCAGGCTTGTAAGGTTTTGTTTTTGGGTGGTCACTTAGGGGAAACAATCCAATTCATCTTGAATTATTTTGGCTAATTCTTCTCCTTTAACAAGGGGTGTATTTACTTCCCCCCGCCCCCATAATTCACAAAGTCCCTTGTGCAAGCGTGGTTCTTTTTGATATGCAATTTGCGATAATTCTTCTGCCCGATCAAGCTTTTCAGTATAAATATAAGCCTCTATGAAGGGTAACCATTCGAAGGCATCAACGGGGTGATAACCCTCTGCTTCTGCTACATTTCCCAGGTGGGCAACCTCCACCCAATCGCCAAGTTGACGAGCCAACTCGGCTTTGGTGGAGTAGTAACACCAGGTATGTGCTGGCTCTTTTCCAAATAAAAAGTCGGGAACAGTCGCACCCTCTGTTTCGGTCAGGATGCGGGAAGGATCTGAGAGAAAAATTGTGTCGGTGAGAAAATCATCTTCCCGATTATAGACACGTTCATTGGCATAGACTGGGTCCAGAACGCGCAAACACCCATTTTTTGGGGCATAGATGACGATGGCAGCAGATGTGGAGCCATGAAAACTAACTGTCCGATAAGGGACGGTAATCGGTGTTCCAGGCTCAAGCGATGGAATTGTGCCGCCTCCCAATCGTTTTTCAGTGTTGACCAAGGCAAAGGGCAGATCATCACCTGCCCGATAATCAGGCGCATATATCCAGTTGAGAGGCGCAGTAAAAGATTGATCGCTTTCGTAGACCATCGGGAGTTGATGGGTGATAAGAGCAGTTCCTTCCTCCAGTGCAGGGATGCGCCAGGAAAGCTGCCAGGCAAGATTTCGCTGACGCTCCCAGTCTCGACGAAAATCGTTGGCACTCATAAACTGCTGACCAACGGCGAGGGCGAGCAATCCGCTCAAGGCAATCATGCGCCATTTTCTATTTCTGATAAGCAATTCCAGAAGACCTGCGACGAGCAAGGCCGAAGCGAACATGATCGAGATCGTCAGGCGGTCAAAAGTGGTTTGGAGCTTAAGAGGTAACCCGGCCAGCCAGGAGGGTGCGCGTCCCAGCAAAACGCCTGCCAACCCAATAAGAATCGCCTGTGTAGCCCAGATCTTGCTTCCTTTGGTGGAATCGCCCAACTTAAGTCTTTGGAAGTAAATGAAGATAAGGGTAAATGTAAAGAGTACGAGAGCAAGTCCAATGATCGTGGTTGGGGCGGTCAGACTCTGAGAAAATTGGCCGATGACCTGCATCCAGGAAAGCCAGACAGCTTTGTAGATGGCATCCCCAATTCCCTGGATGAGTTGGAGGGGTACGCCCGCAGACCCTGAGCTTGCTTCCACGCTATAGGAGTTATACCCGCCCTGAGTATAGTAATAAGCCAGCCAACCTGCGTTTGCCAGCCAAAGAAGTAAATAGGGTGTCCAAATTTGGAGGGAGCGTTTTATTCGCATCCAGAATGGGGAGATATTTTTGGGTAGGAGAATAAAGATAATCAGCAGACGTAGCGGCTCCATGCCTATAAAATATTCTGTGGGGAAAAGGCCCCAAAAAAGGAGTAGCAAGGCGAGGATGCTTTTTGGTTTTGAAGGGTTACGCAGGGCGGAGGCTGTTAGCCCAAAAGAGAGTAGATAGGCGATCAGGGATATCCATTCCTGGTTGATGTGGGTCAGGGCGACCCATTGCTGGCTATAACCGGGAAAAAGGAGGAAGAGCAAACTTACGCTGAGGGTCTGGAATTTGCGCTCGGGCCAAATCTGTTTGAGCGCCCACCATGCTGCAAGCGCACTACTTAAGCGGATGATAAGACCGAAGATTTGCCAGACAAAAGGGATCGGGGGCAGGAGGCTGGTGGTGACAACAAAGATCGGTCCGAGAAAGGGTCGAAAGGGTCGAAAGGCGGGGATAAATTCGGAGGGTCCAAGAAATTCGCCGATCCATGCAAAGGGCCAATCATCCCAGTAAAAACCAAGCCAGGGGATGAGCAGCCCATAAGCAAGAATGGTAAGCAGGGCAAAGAAAGCGAGGACAGATTTTTTAGTGAAGTTTGGCATTTAGAGATAAACCTGTTAAATCTTCCGAGTGCTAGCGGGACGGATGATATCGTAAATTTATTTGGAATTGAATTATACTTTGTCTTATGGCTTATCCTGTTCCTGCAAAAGAAATTCGGCGCGAAATTATTAGAGGTGGTTCACGCTTTATCGCGACTTTAGCCCCTGCATTTAGTGTGGAGGAGGCGAAGATATTTGTGACCCGAATGCGGGAGGAATTCAGCGATGCAACGCATAACGTTCCGGCCTATTTGGTGGGAGGAGGAAATTCGGTGACTGCGCATGCATCGGATGACGGTGAGCCATCGGGGACGGCGGGAAGGCCCGCCTTAGCCGTTCTGCGTGGAAGTGGCCTGGGGGATGTGGCTGTCATCGTAACGCGTTATTTTGGCGGAACCAAACTCGGTACCGGTGGGTTGGTGAAGGCATATACGCAAGCTGTTCAGGCGGCCGTTTCGGACGTCTCGAGGGCCCAGAAAGTCTTGGCACATACTGTAATTCTCGCGGCTCCCTATCCACTGTTGGAGCGCATCCGTCTTTTGGTCGCATCAGAGCAAGGTACAATCCTCGATGAAGTTTTTGCGGCTGATGTGACGATGACCTTGCGTTTTCCTGTAGAAAGAACAACTGGTTTTGATGCTCAATTGCAGGAGCTTTCCTCAGGGAAATTGAGAACAGAGATCGTTGAAACAAATGAGGTTTTATTAAAATTAGATTGAGGAAGGCAGATAAAATGTTTAAATTATTCAAGAAAAAACCAGATAAATTTATCCTTATGCTCATTGAGCAGGCAGCCCTGACTTTTAAAGGACTGGAATATTTGCAGGAATATATGAAAACCCATGAGCATGAGTTGGCGGAGAAGTTGACGCAGACAGAAAAAGAAGCGGACGAGGTCCGACGAATCTTGATTGCTGAGCTGAATCGAACTTTTGTGACACCGATTGACCGCGAAGACATTTTCGCACTTTCGCGCTCAATTGATGATGTTGTAGATTATGCTTATAGTACGATCAGCGAGATGGATGTGCTGAATGTGAAGCCGACCACATTTATGATGCGGATGGCCTCGCTTGTAAAGGACGCCACTTACGAGTTATATATGGCAATGCAACGCTTGGAAGAGCATCCCGCTGTAGCTGCCGAACATTCTCAGAGAGCCAAAGCTTTAGAAACGCGTGTTGAGATGGTGTATCGTGAGGCGATTGCCGATATATTCAGTGGGCCAGAAGATGTACGTCACGTATTTGAGATGTTAAAACGGCGAGAGGTGCTACGCCATCTCAGCAATGCCGCTGACCGAGTGGACGAGGCGGCGAACCTGATCGCGGATATTGTCGTCAAGACGAATTAAGTGAGAGCAAACTGATGACAACTGTACTTATCAGCATGATTATACTGGCGGTCATTTTTGACTTCCTGAACGGGATCCATGACTCCAGTAATATTGTCGCAACGATGATCGCCTCGCGAGCATTTAGCCCACGAGTGGCATTGGGTGTGACAGCAATTTCACATTTTATTGCGCCATTTATATTTGGGGTTGCTGTTGCGACAACTATCGGGCATGAAGTTGTAGCAGCTGAAGCGATTACAATTAATGTGCTTCTTGCGGCGTTGGTAAGCGCGATTATTTGGAATCTACTAACCTGGTTCCTGGGTATTCCCAGCAGCTCATCTCATGCGCTGGTCGGAGGCATGATAGGCGCTGTGGGTATCGGTGCAGGATTTGATGCTATCGAATTGCAAGGCATGGAGAAGATTTTGCTCGCCCTCTTCATCTCTCCTATTTTGGGGTTGTTATTAGGTTTTCTTTTTACTCGATTAATTTTCTTTTTGGCACGTGGAGCAACGCCAAAAATCAATACTTTCTTTAAACGCTCTCAGATTGTCTCTGCGATCGCGCTGTCGCTTAGTCATGGAACGAATGATGCCCAAAAAACAATGGGAATTATTACCCTGGGTTTGGTTGTCACGGGTGTGATCCCGAGTTTTGAAGTCCCCTTATGGGTAATTACGATCAGCGCAGGTGCAATTGCTTTGGGAACTGCGTTGGGTGGATGGAAATTAATCAAAACACTGGGTTCGAAATTTTATAAAATTCGCCCTGTGCATGGGTTTAGCTCACAACTTACTTCAGCTTTTGTAATTCTGGGTGCATCCATTGTCGGTGGTCCCGTCAGCACCACACAAGTCGTCAGCTCCTCCATCATGGGGGTTGGCTCAGCAGACCGTGTCAATATGGTTCGTTGGGGAGTGGCGAAGGAGATTATGATCGCCTGGTTGGTGACGATCCCGGCTACTGCGGTGGGAGCGGCTGGACTTTATTGGATAGGAGAGAAAATTTTCGGATAACCCTCTCCAGCTTATGAGTAATATTATGAGTAATATAAAGAGAGACCGCCAATCTTGGCGGTCTCTCTTTATATTATTTCACAGTTAGTCTACTACATCGGGGCAATTATTTACAAAAGTGTAGGTCGGGTAATATACATCTTCATCGTCAGGGTGTAAGACTACCAATTGTACCCAACGTGGGGCGGGGCCAGCACCCTTGTATAGAGGCCAGGTCATGCTCATAGTTTTGGAGGCAGCTTCATCAAAAATTAAAGTTTCTTTTGATTCCCATACTCCATCACTCTTTGCGAATCGAGCTCTGATGTTCATCGGCCCGCTAACAGTTATGTCGGCATGGATTGTCCAAAAAACGTTAGCAGGACAGCCAAATTCTGGATCTCTGCTAAGAGAGTATACAACTGATATGATACCAGGTTCGAGATCCCCCGGATCTCCCACATTGACATTGACTGATATAGGCACATCATATTGACCAACGCCAAAATATGCGCCCGAAGGAGATTTTATTTTCCATGAGCCCTGATAATTCCCCGCCACGTCTGGGGCGAGTAGCTGGATTGGAAAGGTCATTGTTTCACCTGGTGAAATGTCATCGAAGAAATTGTATTCTCCGGCTGCACCGAGCAAGTCACCATCCCAGAAGACCAACTTATAGTTTTTATTCCAGGTACAAGTACCGTTATTTTGGATTGTCCAGCTTTTCCAGAAGTACGCCCCAGTCTCAATTAAAGTCCCATCCGGAATAGTCTCGCTGACGAAATTTGCAACCAGGCATCCATCCGGCACAGCTAATGAAGTTGGCACTTTTGTTGGAGTCATGGTCAAGGTAGGGGATGGTTTTTTCTGGGTTTTCGTCGGCTCAGGGGTGGCTGATTCTACAGCCATTTGGGTGAAGCGGGCTTCGACGGTTTGCGCTGCTGCTGTGGAGATCCTCTCTGTATCTGCTGCTGATGGGAAGCCACAGGCGCTCACGATCAGGCTCATAGCAAATATTATGATCATAGTTTTCTTATTCATGTTTACATCCTTTCTCGCAGGAACTTCAATTGAAGTCTGCCGAAAGCTATTATACCGACTTTTGATTAAAATAGAAGTGCCCGGCAAGGCTGGGCACTCCATTAAATTTGCCGATAATTCTTATTCTACGGACAGCTGAAGTTTGCTCTCCCAAACTGCTGGTGATTGGGATCGTCAATATAAATATCCATCCAGTGGGAACCAGCTGCTCCTAAATACCAATCTTTAGTGACGGATTGAGTTCCTGCTGATGCAAAAACCACATCAGGATGATTTGCATTATCCGTGACCCCGTCGCTACGTTTCCATTTGTATGTGACACTGCCCGCCCCATTTGTCGTGATGTCGGCTTTGATGATGAAGTGACCACAGGAGCCAGACACAGACATATTCACGCTTGAGACTGCAAATCCCGGGCTAGGAGCGGATTCAACCTTAATCTGCACATAGACTTTTGCAAAAAGAACATTGGAAGTATTTCTGATCTGCCAATTGCCAGTATATTCGCCATCTGTGGAAGGAGCGGTCATATTAACGGAGATGTCTACCGTTGCCTCAGGTGCGACATTTCCCATCATTGCGTGGGGTGAACCCCCGCCCATTTGTGCTCCGTTGTTGAAAACGAGGGCATATCCGGTTGTCCACGTGCAGGTTCCAATATTCTTTACCCGCCAGGTTTTTGTAAAGGTTTCCCCCGGTGTGAAAACAGTTCCGTCTGGAACAGTTACATCTGAAATAAATTTGGCTTTGTCACAATTATCCTCTGTTGGTGTGATTGAGGGTAAGGCTTTTGTGGCGGAGGGAGCCAGGGTAGGAGGTGAAAGAGGAGGTAAAGGGGTTGCTGTATCAACTCTAACCTGGGCGGCTCGTTGCGTTAATTGAACAGCTGCTGTTTGCGCAGCTGCCGTGAAAACGATATTGGGGTCATTTTCTTCTGGAGGGCTGGATGGAAAGGTACAAGCAAAAATAAAAGCGAAGATGAGAGAAAGAAAAAAGACTTTTTTTGTCTTGTTGGACATTGATACCTCCTGTGAATTTTTTACGTTCGTATAATTGTACATCATCTGATAAAGGGAAAGACGCTCTAAATGAGCGTCTCAAATTACAGTAAAACTTACTCAGGCAGCTTCAGGCTGTACACCTGCCATCCACAAACCAAGCTGCTCACGAGTGGCATCTTTGGCATCCACCGTGGTAACGATTTTGCCACGATACATGATCGCGATACGATCAGCAAGGGAAAGAATTTCATCTATTTCAGCAGAGATGACGACCACCCCCACACCCTCGTCACGCATTTTGACGATCTCTTTGTGGATATATTCGATGGAGCCTACATCAAGACCACGCGTCGGTTGATTGGCAACCAATACTTTAAGCGGACGACTGAACTCGCGCCCCACGATGACCTTTTGCTGATTTCCACCTGAAAGCGTGGAAGCGGGTACATCCGCTCCCGGTGCCCGAACATCAAAACGCTTAATCAGACCGACAGCGTTCTCAAAAACGGCTTGATGATTGCGCATTAGCATTTGCCCGGCGAATGGTTTTTGGTAATACGTACATAAAACAAAATTATCGGCCAGATTATATGGAAGGACGAGACCGTGTTTATGACGATCTTCGGGGACATGCCCCATCCCATTTTCGACAAGATAGCGTGGATTCTCAAAGGGGACTT
>NZ_CEYOSI010000085.1:0-13391 GCF_982879505.1 Candidatus Desulfolinea nitratireducens | reverse complement strand
CCGGGAATAATTCTCCGGCTATTTCGTTATCTCCTTTTAGCGGAAACTAAAGTTTATTCAGGTTTGATTTATCATTTACTCCGCCGATGCCTATTAGTAAAGCGCCAATCACCCACCCCAGGCTTATAAAGCTTCCCGGGCCCAAGATTCCCAAAATTTCCAACGAGCTGGAAATATAATCGGAGAGTGAAATTGCCACGAATCCTGCGAACAAATAGTTGGCCGATACACGAGGGATAATATTGGTCAATAAAACATTTATGTAAATTATTAATAGGATCAAATCTGCTATCGGGGCACTGAGAACGAGAATCAGTGCTAACTGGATTGCAATTGTATTTGAGATCGGCGGGGCCAGTATTAGCCATGCCAAGGCTGCCACCGCGATGGATGATATCAACACGTCAAGTATGAAACGAAAGCGCGTAGGGGCCGCGTGGCGCCCTCCGGTTGGAAGCCGTAAGAGCGCATAAGCCGTAATAAGATATCCCACGAGATTAATACTTACAAAATATGGATTAAATAATTGAGAGGGACCAAGGATCAAATTTAGAAATAACTTGGTCAAAGCGGCGAACGTCCAGATCAACAGGGCCACCGCCAGCATAAACCAGGCATGCCTGGCAACATTTATAATATTAGGGAGCGAATAGAAAATCAGCACCGCAGCCGCAAAAGTAGAGATCATGACGGCCAGGCTCTCGATCCATATAATCGCAATTGCATCTTGCGAAAAGGAGATGAGCAACACAGCATATAGCCCCATAAACAGGAGAGATTCGATCAAGACCCCTTTTCGCTTAAGTTGCCAGTTCTTAAGTTGGCTTATTATTGATCGCACTCGAGGTATATTTCCATTATTCGTAATCATAGTATTCAATGATTATAACAATTTCTACCCTTAATGATAATAAAAAGCTGCGCAAATTCTGCGCAGCTTTTTATTCGAAGTGTTATCAGATATGAGTATCCGGTTTACCCATCAAAATAGACTGTGGCTGTGGGTGATGGGCCGGGTGTTGGTGTATTTGTAATCGTTGGCCCACCAGGCGTGTATGTAAGAGAGGGTGTGAATGTTGGTACCGGAGTCAGCGTTGGCAATGGGGTAAAGGTTATCGTTGGAGTAAGAGTAAGCGTACTGGTTGGGGTTGGGCTCGCACCAGCGCCCACGACCAGGGTATTACTATCTCTTTTTGAAGGTGAGGCATGGACGGAATTTATTCTCGGAAAGGCAAAACCACCAGGCGGCAATGCGGCTGGATCGATTGTAATTTCAAACCAGACACTGAAATCCCAACCCGGGCAGGCATATGCATCATCAACCTGATTGTAATCCTCGTCAATGGTTGGTGAATTCTGCATGTTATTGGTACAACCCAGGTCATTCAGATTGTGATCCATCGAAGTATCTGTACTCACGACCATACTGGCATCACCGGTGTAAATAGCAGTGTCAGCAAAAGTACCGCTATCTGTAACACCACCAGAGGCCCAACCGCTGGAGGCGGAGGGGGCTTCGGTCAACAGATCCATCTTGGCATTGAAAAATGTGCTCTGAGATCCATCGGCATTCACACCGACCATATCAAAGATAAGGTGATCTGAGTGGTAGAGATCTCTGAATGTATGGTCCGCATCACAAACTCCGTCAGCATCTTTATCCCTACAACTTCCGTCTTTATTCAGCTTTGCATCCGGCCAATCAGTTTGTGTACCTGATCCATAAGTATTATCATTGAAGTTTTTGCTGAATTCAGCCAGGACAGTGACCGATCCATCGGGGTTGGTTACCCAGGTTACCTGCAAATAAACGTCGGGATCATCGGTACCGACATACCAGATCTCACCTTCGCCACCAACATTCACATAGGGGTCGGAGCTTGGGGGGGTCGGTGTCGGGATTTGAATTGTAGAAGTAACAGGTTTATAGAGGATACAGCCATTGGTAAAATGCAGTTCCAGGCCAAAATCAGAGGCCGCATAATCAACATCAACCCAGTTATAGCCTAGACTATCTGCAAATCTGGCTTTAAAATCCTTGGCATCACCTTTTACCAAACTTTTACTATGCCCAGCGCCTGAGTCAGTAGTAGAATACAGATCTGCACCCTGATAAATTATTGTCTTATCAAACTTCAGCTCTATTACGTTATTTGTTGGATCGTAGTCATTATAATTATCCCAAATAAATATTGCCTGATCAATATATACATCAGCTGCTGAAGCATTTGCTACTTTCATTTTTATCTCTTGGCCATTTAGTACCCAGTCAGTTGTGAAAGAAAGCCCGGCGCAGAATGGATTCGGGGTCATTGTTGGAGTTGGTGTAAAAGTTGGAACAGGGGTAAATGATGGGGTTGGAGATGGCGTGTTTGATGGGGTCAGCGTATCAGGGATGATGGGCACATCAGCTCCGTCCTTCACTTTTGAAACACGGAATGTCTCCACACGACCCTCGCGATAAGAGGCCAGATGAGCCATCGGCCAAACATCATTTAAAAATGGGGTAATAAAGGGGTGGTTGAAGTCCACGGCGATATAGATCATATCCCCGGGTGTTCCAGCGTCCATTATCGTAGTGCCAGAATCCTCACAATCACCGTATGAAGAGCCCATTTGCGGTTTGGTATAGACATAATCCTTGGTGTTATCACCATCTTCATCCCGGTTGGAGCAAACGATCACATTGATATATCGGAGATCACTCTCGCCCAACCCGGGGGTTTCATCATTAAACAGCGCCGTTTTCTGGCTGTCAGCAAAATTCAAGATTGATTCCAGGCGGGCCTCTTCCTGCTCCGCAATGGTGTCACAGGCTATACCTGAAGCATCCAGGTCATCACAATAAATTTGCTCATATTGACCGGTGACAGCGTAGCGGGTGGTTTGTCGAGCCAGGTTCTCAATTGAGAGCCAGGCCTGAAAGACCAGTGAAAAATCAACGATCCCAAAGATCAACATCAGTAAAATCGGCAGCGCCAGTGCAAACTCCAGCAGCGCTTGTCCACGGCTTTTTATGGCCTTGAATTTATTTCGAATACCTGGGTGGTTTTGTTTTTTTAGGTTCATTTTTATCATCCTTACTTTGAAAGGCGTGTCGCTATCCTGTCAAGGATTTGATCGAATGCCGCTTGCAAATCGCCTGAACTGGCTGACTGAATATATAATCCGGCCCCAACCGCATCTGAAGCCGCATAAGCCAAGAGGCGCTCACCGGCACCTTGACCATCAACGATTGGCAGACTGGTTACCACTTGATCCCCCAGCCCGATCGTGAAAATGGTGGCATCCTGATTTATGCCAACATAGTCGAACATATCCCGGGCGAAATCATCGGAATTATATTTTCGATCAGTCGAGTCATCTAATTCCCCCCCCGGCCCTCCGTCAATCTTGGGTTTGAGACACCAGGTATAAGAATTATCAAAACAGTATCGCTTCCAATTTGCCTCCAAATTGCTGCGGCAAAATGGATCTCCCCACCAGACATCCGGGCAATAAGAGCCATTCAGGGAAGAATTGGCTGCACCATCCGTAAGCAGGACAACTACCCAATGTGCTTCCCTTCTCCCATCACTTGCCAGCAAATTCCCGGTATCATATACACCTTCACCAATATTTGTTGTGGTGCAGTCTGTTGGATTGCCGGTTGCAAAGAAATGAGGGCAATCCATACCCTGGTAAATGGTAGATATGTATCTGCGGCAGGGGCCTGGCCAACCTGCGGGCATATCGTCGCAGTCACCAGTCCAAGGTGAAGGGGGCTTGCGAGGATCATATACCTTCATACCCCCGATTGCGTTTCCGATAGCGGTCAAATCATTTGAAAAACCACCCAAATCATCAACATCTGCTGCTTCTGCTTCAAATTCTAAATCAACAAAATCATAGATCCTTGCTTCCCGATCAAAAGCTATTACAGCTACACGATCATATGGAAAGACTAATTGAGACACAAAATAATCAGCTGCATCTTTTACATCATGAAAAGGATAGCAAGAATTGTCCAGATTGCAAACAGAGGGATCATTATCCGCCTGTCCTGCGCCCCCCGTATCCCTGGCCATTGAATCTGAGGTATCAATAACCAGCACCAGATCCATCGAGGCTGCCTCTCCGGTTGCAGAGGCAGAAATAGAAACATCATTAATCCCGATCACACTTAAAAATGCCAAATCCACCGTTCCAGTGGCATCTACACGGACAAGTTTCCTCCCTCCCTCCTCCTCTCCAACACATAATTCCGGATCTTCGGGAAGTGATAAGCAGGTGTCCACTTGGGAAACCAATGTAGGATCCGCAAGCGGATCAATGACCCCATTTAAAACCAGGAGTTCATAGGCCGAATCTCTCAGTTCGTCAATATCATATCCCTGACGGAAATTTGAGGCTGCTGCCAGTGCTGCTGCATCAACAGCGCGGCGCAATCTCCCCTGGCCAACAAATACCAGGCCAGTATCAATCGCCAAACCGACAAAGGCCACCAGGCCTATCATGGCCATGGCAACAATAATGATCACCTGTCCACGCTCAGGATTATTTGCAGACACCAAGGGCTGAAGAGGGTTTTTTATAAAATTATTTATTCTAATAAATATTTTTTTCATCAAAATACACCTTAAGGCTTAAATCTTGGCAGCGGCATAAACACATAGGTATAAACCGGGATCGGGTCTGGCACAATGTCTGAAAAGATGGGAATCTTCAATTGTTGAGGGTAATTATAAAATATCTCGATCAGGAAAATTCCCCGAGGGAGGGTAGTTCCATCCACCACGAGCGCTTGAATATCTGCATCTGAGAATCTTGAATCCTGATTAGCCATATGTTTATATCCATCAGCGAATACAACGAGGGTATCAGGATCTATTGGATAGCGTGCAAAGGCATCATGGGGATTAGGATCAGAGGCTTCCTTACCTACAATGAAATATGAAATTACGATGTCATCCCCAAGAGATTGCTTCAGTTCCAGGGGAGCCATTACTTCCGTGGCAATTCTTATTGCTTCTTCTTCAAATGCAGGAAAAGGATCTTCTTCAGGATCATAATCGCTGATAATACGCGCTGCTTCACGCGCACCATCCACCAGATTTAAATATTCATTTAGCAAGGTGCCAAACTCAACTATGCCAAGAATAAACATCACCATGAAAATAAGAACCAGCATTAGCTCAACAAAGCTCTGGCCCTTTTCCGTTTTCTTAGAATAATTAGTGGTTTCAGACATGATAATTGGTTCGTCCTTTTCTATGGATCGACTTTTCTCTTCATAAAGAATACAGGAAAGGTTTGGCAGGGTCAACCAAAAAAAGAGCTTTGTATCCAAAAAAAGACCGGTTTTTCACGAAATCTGGACTTTTGCCGTATGTTTCGACGGTTTATCAGGGCAAAAATACTATAAACTGATCGCTCGTTATGGGACACATAGCGATTTTCCATTTCTTCAATTAGGGTATAATCGCCCTGCTTACGGGACACATCCCCTAAGCGGGAAAGATAGCGCATGATCCTTAACACCCCTTTAGAGGTGTCGAAGGATGACGAGGAAGAGGGTTCCCCATCGCAAGATGGGAATAGCCCCCTCACCCCCGCATCGCTCCGCTTGCTCCCCCTCTCCCGCATGGCGGGAGAGGGAGGTTCGAGTGAAACGAGAACGGGTGAGGGCGTGAAAATCGACAGATCAGCGGAAGCCCTCCGGGTGTGCCACCATCCGACCACCTTTCCCTCCAAATAGAATTTTGCAACAAAACCGCCCGGGTAACCTTGCGGACAAAATGCATAGAGTGGCGTTGATAGGTACAAGTTGAAAAGTTGCAGGTTGAAAGTTCAAAGGCTTAACAAGTCAACTTTCAAACCTTCCAACTTGCCAACCTTAAACCTGTAACCTTCAACCTTTGACCCAAAATGGAGGACTCCAAATATGTGTGGAATCGTAGGCTATATCGGTCCGCGTGATGCGACACCGATCATTCTCAGCGGCCTGAAACGGCTTGAATATCGCGGCTACGACTCAGCCGGTGTGGCCGTGCTGCAAAATGGAAATATCGAAGTACGCCGTGAAGCTGGCAAGCTTTCCCGCCTGACAGAACTCGTTGGCAAATCCCCTATCTCTGGTCATATTGGCATCGGTCACACTCGCTGGGCAACGCATGGTGCGCCCAATCAACAAAACGCGCACCCGCATACCGGACATACGGGCAAAGTTGTCGTAGTCCATAATGGGATCGTCGAGAATTTCCTTGAGCTGCGGGATGAACTCAGCTCCGAAGGGGTGGATTTTGCTTCGGATACAGACACGGAAACAATTGTCCACCTGGTGGAACATTATCTTGCCAGCGGACTGAATCTAACTGAGGCCGCACGCGCTACGTTCAAACAAATCAAAGGCGCAAATGTGATCGTCCTGATGTCTGCCGATGAACCAGATAAAATCGTTACCGCACGAATCGGCAATGCGGGCGGCGTAGTAATCGGCTTTGGGGAGGATGAAATGTTCGCCGCCTCAGACATCCCAGCCATTCTCGAACATACCCGCGAGGTCGTTTTTCTCGAATCGCACCAGATGGCAATCATTTCACGCTCGGGTGCAGACTTCCAGACCTTAAACGGCGACAAGCTCAGGTTACGCCCGCAAACGATTGCCTGGGATCCGGTCGCCGCTGAAAAAGGTGAATATCGCCATTTCATGCAAAAAGAGATCCACGAACAAGTCCGCTCACTGACCGATACCCTTGCCGGGCGGGTCGATTTTGACGAGGGGCGCATCCGCCTGCCACAACTCAACCTGACCCCCGAACTTGCCGAGCGCATCCAAAAAATCTATATCGTTGCTTGCGGTACGGCGGCTTACGCGGGCATGGTCGGCAAATATCTGATCGAAAAAATCACCCGCATCCCGGTTGAGATCGATATCGCTTCCGAGTTCCGCTATAGGGATCCGATCGTGGACGAAAATACGGTCGTTTTAGCGATCAGCCAGTCTGGCGAAACCGCCGACACCCTGGCCGCAATGGAAGAGGGACGCAAAAAAGGTGCGGTTTTATGGAGCATCGTGAATGCGATCGGCTCACAAGCCATGCGGATCGCGGATGGCTCGATCTCGATGCAGACCGGACCGGAGATCGGTGTAGCCTCGACAAAAGCCTTCACCGCCCCGATCGTGGATTTATACATGCTTGCCATTCTATTGGCAGATTTGCGCGGGACAATTGATGAGGCCTCCCGCCGTCAATTGGTCGCTGATCTGCGCCTGGTGCCTGATCTCGTTGGACAAACATTGGCCCGCGAAGACGAGATTGAAAAAGTTGCCCATGCCCTGAAAGATATCAAGGGCTGCCTCTATCTGGGGCGCGGGATCAATATGCCCATTGCCTATGAAGGCGCGCTGAAGCTGAAGGAAATCTCCTATATCCACGCCGAGGGCTACCCCGCCGGGGAGATGAAACATGGTCCAATTGCCCTGATCGACGAAGAAATGCCTGTCGTCTGCCTTGCACCGAAAGACCCCTGGCACGAGAAAATGATCAGCCAGATCCAGCAGGCAAAAGCACGGGGCGGCCCCGTCATCGCCGTGGCAACCGATGGTGACCAACTCGTCGCCGACATGGCCAACCATGTCCTCTGGATCCCTGAAACTCCATGGCTGCTCAGCCCGGTGATCACCGTGATCCCCCTGCAGGTGTTGGCCTATCATATTGCCTCCCTGCGCGGGCTGGATGTAGATCAGCCTCGCAATTTGGCAAAAAGTGTTACTGTAGAATAGGGATTTGTTATAAGAGGAACCCGTTCCTTCAAAAGGAACGGGTTCCTGCACTTTGACCAAGCCTGGAGAGAATTTAAGGAAGAGCAAGATTATTTATTGTCATTATTCGCTGAATTCTTAATACCACGCTATAATCCCATCCATGTTCCTCCCTACTACTAAAGAAGAAATGACCCGCCTCGGCTGGGATGCGCTCGACATCATCATTGTCAGCGGCGACAGCTATATCGACAGCCCCTTCATGGGAACCGCTGTGATCGGCAAGGTTTTAATGGATGCAGGCTATCGCGTCGGGATCATTGCCCAACCAAAGACAAATTCTCTTGAGGATATTGGTCGACTTGGTGAACCGGAACTCTTCTGGGGGGTGACGGCAGGCAGCATCGACTCGATGGTCTCCAATTACACTGCGCTCAAGAAAAAACGCCGCACCGATGACTACACGCCCGGCGGAGAAAATAATCGCCGTCCCGATCGGGCAACGATTGTTTATACAGGGTTAATTCGGCGTTATGCAAAAAGCATAGGAAAACGCCCCCACCTAGCCTCCCCCGCGAGCGGGGGAGGGACAAGTCCCCTCTCCCGCTCGCGGGGGAGGGCGGAGGGTGAGGGCAAACCAATCGTCCTCGGTGGGATCGAAGCCAGCCTGCGCCGGGTTCCTCATTACGATTATTGGACCAACAAAATCCGCCGCTCGATTCTCTTTGATGCAAAGGCGGATTATCTGCTTTATGGTATGGCCGAAAAGGCAGCGCTTGAATTTGCTGCCGCCCTGCGCGATGGCAATGATCCGCACGAGATCCGCGGATTAAGCTATATATCCAAAGAAAAAAGAGATAATTATCTCGAAATGCCCGCCTACGAAATTGTCGCTAAAGATAAGTTGGCCTTTATCGAGATGTTCCACATCTTCTACAAAAATAATGATCCGATCCCATCAAAGGGACTGACCCAGGCACATGGTGACCGCTGGCTGGTCCAGAATCCGCCCGCTTTTTATCTGGAAGAGGCTGAGCTGGATGCGATCTATGCTCTCGAATACGAGCGCGCCCAACATCCCTATTATGCAAAACACGGCAATGTGCGCGCGCTGGATACGGTTGGATTCTCCATTCCCACCCATCGCGGCTGTTATGGGGAATGCAATTTTTGCGCCATCGCTGTCCACGAGGGGCGCACGATCCGCTCACGGAGTCAGGATTCGATTGTCTCGGAGGCAAAAGAGATCACCCGGCATCCCAAATTCAAAGGCTATATCTCCGATTTGGGCGGGCCGACTGCGAATATGTATGGCTACGAATGTGATAAAAAATTGAGGGCTGGCAACTGTCCAAGCAAGCGATGTCTCAGCCCGGGAATCTGCCCCGTGATCAAGATCGATCACCGCCCCCATGCCGAAGTTTTGGAAAGGGTAAGTAACCTCGATGGTGTCAAAAAAGTTTTCGTCGCATCCGGTTTACGGTACGATATGATCCTGAGCGACACCGAATACGGCGATGATTACCTGCGTCAGGTCGTCACCCATCATACATCTGGTCAGATGAAGATCGCTCCCGAACACTCGGAAGATCATGTCCTCCAAAAAATGGGCAAGCCCGGCACAGCATCTTTGGTTGCCTTCAAAAAACGTTTCGAAGAATTCAATCTTAACGCCGACAAAAAACAATTCCTGACCTATTATATGATCGCCGCCCATCCCGGCTGCGACGAACGCGATATGCGCAGGATGAAGAGTTTTGTCAGCAGCGAGCTGCGGATCTCACCCGAACAGGTGCAGATTTTTACACCAACTCCCTCCACATATTCAAGCGTAATGTACTATACCGAAATGGATCCATTCACTCTTGAGCCGCTATTTGTGGAAAAAGACCCTCATAAAAAGCGCAAGCAAAAAGAGATCATGACGCAAAAAACTCAACGTCAGCATCGAAATTATAATAATACCCTTTCACCACAAAGGACACGAAGGATCACAAAGTAAAAGAATCACTAAGGTTTTTTCTTCGTGCACCTTTGTGCACTTTGTGGTAAGAAAATAATAAATCTATGTCAAAAAAAATCACCCGTCGAGACTTCCTTCGCCTGAGCGGCCTTACCCTCGGCAGCAGCCTTTTGGCCTCCTGCCGTTATCCTTTCGGGATCGGCGACAACCGCCCCAATTTTCTAATCATTCTTACTGACGATCAGCGTTTTGACACCATGCAATATATGCCCAAGACCCAGGAACTGATCTTTGATCAGGGGGTCACCTTTTCGCGCGGCTATGTCAATTCACCACTTTGTGGACCGAGCCGAGCCAATATACTTACCGGAATGCATGTTCACAACCATCACGTTACCGATAATAAAAATGAACTCAAGGTAGGCACCTTTGTTGAAGATTTACAGGCCAATGGCTACTTTACCGGATTGGTTGGAAAATATATCAACAAATGGAAGGGTGAACAGCGTCCCGAATACGATTATTGGGCCTCCGTTTTCAGGGATGATAGTCGGTATTACGACATAGATCTCAATATCAATGGAACCTGGCATTGGCAGATCCCCGGATATATCACCGATATCACTCGTGACCTTGTGCTTGATTTCGTTCAAGAAGCATCGGGGAAGCTCAAGCCTTTCTTCCTCCTGTTCGCGATGGATGCGCCGCACAGCCCCGCCACCCCTGCCCTGGAAGATGAGGATCGCTACCCTGACCTGCCTCCGCACCGTCCCCCAAACTTCAACGAAGCCGACAACTCCGACAAACCAGATTCGGTCAACTGGCGTCCCCTCTTTAAAGAAGCAGGTATCGAAAATATCGAAGAATTTCGCCGCAACCAGATCCTGACCCTCCTCTCCGCTGACCGTGCCATTGAGGCGATCATCAATAAGCTTGAGGAGACCGGGGAACTTGACAATACCGTCGTCATCTTCCTTTCTGATAACGGAAAGCATTGGGGTGAACATCGCCTGGAATCAAAGGGAACGGCCTACGAAGAATCAATTCGAGTCCCCTTTGCGATCCGCTATCCACCCCTCATACCTGTACCCTATATTGAGGATCGTCTTGTTGGCGCAGTAGATATCGCCCCCACTTTCTATGAGTTAGCCCGCCTACCCATCCCCGAAAACCTGGATGGCCTTTCACTTGTCCCCCTCCTGGCTGGTGAGGAATGGCAGCGTGAAGAAATATTCATAGAGTGTTGGCCCTCCCGCGGCCACTGGGCTGCCATCCACACCGGGCGCTATAAATATATCGAAACGGATGGGCATTCGTCAGAGTTTTACGATCTGGAAGAAGATCCTTATGAACTGGAAAACCAACTTGAAAACCCCGATCATCAAGATATCATCACAAAACTCAAGGATATTTTGCAAAAGGAAAAAAACTAGGATAAGTGTATAATTTTGATATTGAAAACTTGGGAATCATTAAGGAGATTCGATGAGTCAAGCAATCGTGACAGCAAATGCGCTCTACTTGCGCGGAGGCCCTGCAAAGACCTACGCTGCTCTCGGTCTTCTTTTTAAGGATGAGCGTGTCGAAATTCTTGGTAGTTCACCCGATGGACGTTGGGAAAACATACGAACAGCCAACAATACTCAGGGTTGGTCTTCCCGGAAGTATTTGCAAATAATTGATGAAGGCCAAGATGACCCAACGCCGGTAGCGGGTAACTACAAGGTTACGGTTAGCGCCCTTTATCTGAGAGAGGGCCCAGGCACCAGCTTCAGGTCAGTGGGATACCTCATCCGCGATGAATTGGTAGTATCTCTCAGTGAATCCCCTGATGGAAATTGGAAACAAGTTAAACGCCTGAATGGAACCGTCGGTTGGTCATCGAGTAAATATCTGCTCAACCTGGACCCTGATCCCATTCCCGAACCTGAACCAGAACCAGAGCCTGATCCCGAGCCAGAGCCAGAACCAGAGCCCGAGCCCGAGCCCGAGCCAGAACCTGAACCAGAGCCTGAACCAGAGCCCGAACCTGAACCAGAGCCCGAACCCGAACCTGAACCCGAACCTGAACCTGAACCTGAACCTGAACCTGATCCTGATCCTGAACCAGAGCCCGAGCCCAACCTGGAAATTAGATATGAAATCATTGCCTCTGCCCTTTACGTTCGCCAAGGGCCAGGGACCTCCTATCCTGCGCTTACCTTTGTGCGCAAAGGTGATATTGTCAGCAAATTAGGCGAGTCGGCGGATGGGAGCTGGAAGCAGGTACGTCTGAATAATGCAATCAGTGGATGGTGCTCAGGCAAATATTTGCTGGCACTACCCGGAAATCCGCCCCCCTTTGAGCCGACTTCCGATAAGGGACAATTCCGGGTCTCTGCTGACCTGCTCCATTTACGCAAGGGCCCAGGGGTCGGTTATGCATCAATAGACCTTCTCCGCAAAGGGACAATTGTTGAGTCATCCGGTCCCACAGCGGATCTGGAATGGCTCCAGGTTCGTCTCGCAGATGGGCAAAATGGGTGGTGCTCAAGTAGCTATTTATATTGCCTGGGTGGTCTTGAAAACGACCCGGCTAATAAAACCACCATGGGCTTTCATCGTTGCATTACTAATAAAATCACAATTTATTCTGGACCACTTACAAGTACTGCTGTGCTGACATCTCTGGTAGAGGAAGAAACTGTCAATGTGCTTGAGGTAATTGGCGATGGGGAATGGAAGAAAGTAGTTACCGCTCGCGGCTTAATTGGCTGGTGCGATCCAAAATATCTGGTTAGCCTGGGAGAGGTAGCGATCCTGCAAGAGAATGAGGAATTTCCCTGGATGCCAGTCGCATTTAACGACCTGGGGCAACGTGAGCTCCCTGGGCCAAAGGATAATCCCCGCATCCAGGAATATATGGCCAGTACAAATTTAAGTGAGTATTCATCTCTTCCCGATGAAACCGACTGGTGCGCAGCATTCGTTAATTGGACCATTGAGCAAACTGGCATCTCGACAACTGGCTGGGCGACCGTCTATCCATGGATGACATGGGGCGATGAAATAAAAACCCCACGACGTGGTTGTGTGGTCACATTTCGATGGGACGGTGGCGGGCAGCATGTCGCTTTTTATTTAGGTGAATGCGGCGACCATATTCGCGCAATAGGAGGCAACCAGAGCGATGCGGTCTGGATCAAATCCTATCCAAAACGGAATGTAGTTAACTATCGCATTCCAAAAGGCTGGGTTAAGGCTTGATAACAATCGCAGGAAAAATAGCTCTCACACTTTAGGTTGCGTTTAATTCAAATCCTGGCGTGCGAGAAATAACACAGCGAGTAAAATTAATAATCCCCCAAATAACTGGCTGATTTCCAAACGTTCGCCCAGCCACCAGGCTGCCAAACCAACGATAATAAAGGGTTCAGTAGTTGAAAGTATGGCCGCATTGGTCGAGCCGACTTTTTTCATCCCTGCAAAAAATGCTCCCAATGCGATGATTGAGCAAAGCACTGTTGCAAGGATCGGAATCCAACCCAAAATTTCATCCGGACCTTGAAAGCCTTGTAAGGCAACAATTCCCCCAATAGAAAATCCCGTTGACAGCATAATCACTGTGGTTGCACTGCGTGGATCAACCCCTGCCATCAACTTATCGATTATGACAATATATCCAGCATAGAGGATTGCAGCAGT
>NZ_CEYOSI010000084.1:10828-13456 GCF_982879505.1 Candidatus Desulfolinea nitratireducens | reverse complement strand
CACTTTTTGATAAGGAAGAAAATCTTATTAGCAGTGTTTATCATGTTGTTCAGAATCAACGCTTGCCTGAGCAAGAAATATCTCTGGATTCAAACCCAATTGGAAAGGTTATCGCTACCAAGGCCTCGGTTCTCCTTCAAAATATTGTGGATACTAAATCCATTGAAAACGCAGGATACGAGCAAGTTAAGACACCATTTTCTATTGTAGCTGTTCCGATGCAAACAGGCGACCAGGTTGTTGGTGTTCTTTCAGCACAAAGCTCTCAAAACAGTACCTATACTGCGGCCGATCAACAGATTCTGAGTACGTTGGGCAACCAGGCTATTATCGCCATTCAAAATGGTAATCTTTTTGCCGAGACTCAACGGCTAACAGAAAATCTTGAACAGCGCGTTATGGAACGTACGGCAGAACTTAATCAGGAGCAGCGCAATACATCTACATTGCTCGATATCCTCACAGAGGTTTCTGCCAGCCTTGATCTGGATTTGGCTCTTAATCGCACCCTCGCATTACTTAATGATACCGTTGGTGCAGAGCAAGGGACAGTAATGCTTGTCCATCCCGAAGATAATTTACTTCATTTCCGTGCAGGATATGGTTATCTTTCAAAGGCAAAAGACCGAGGAAAAAGTTTTACCCTTAAAGTTGGCGAAGGATTAGCCGGGTGGGTTGTTGAAAATCGGGATGCCGTTTTGATAGATGATCTTGATCAAGACGAACGATGGATTCATCAAGAATCTGATCTCGAGCGACATCGCAGTGCAGTTGCTGCTCCGTTAATGGTTGGCGAGGATGTTATCGGTGTCTTATTGGTCTTTAATCGTGAAGTAAATTTCTTTAGCCCGGAACAACTTAGCTTGATAAAAGCCATTGCGGGACAGGTTGCAGTGGCGATCAATAATGCCAATCTATATAAATTGATTCGGGAACAAGCTGAACGATTGGGTAGTATGTTGCGCAACGAACAGGAAGAGGCCAGCCGTTCACACGCTATCCTTGAGGCGGTTGCTGACGGGGTTCTTGTTACCGACAATGAAAACCGGATTGGCTTTATAAATGCTTCCGCAGAAAGAATACTTGGCATCGAATCCGATAAGGTTATTAGTCAAACCCTTAAAGAGTTTAGCGGTCTCTTTGGGAAAGCCGCTAATATCTGGCATCAAATTATCCGCGAATGGTCTGATACTCCAACTGAGTATCAAGAAGGCGATACCTATGCCGAACAACTGGAGTTGGAAAATGGACGGATTGTCCTGGTTCACCTGGCTCCAGTGATGCTAAGGGGTAATGATTTCCTTGGAACGGTTTCTATTTTCAGGGATATTACTCACGAAGTAGAGGTAGATCGTTTGAAATCTGAATTTGTGGCGACAGTCTCCCATGAATTGCGCACACCCATGACATCGATCCGCGGTTATGTAGACGTCCTGCTGATGGGCGCAGCCGGAGCTTTAACTGAAAATCAAGTTCATTTTCTTGAAATAATCCGGAATAATACGGAAAGGCTCAATGTTTTAGTGACAGACCTACTTGATATTTCGAGGATTGAATCAGGACGAATCACGCTTGCCCCTCAACCTGTTTCACTTGAAGAAATCACCAAAGACGTGATGGACAATGTTCAAAGCCGCTCCAAGACCGATGAGAAGGCTATGGAGTTCTCACTTGAGATCACAAAAGAATTACCCACTGTTAATGCCGACCCTGAACGACTTCGGCAGATCATTAATAATCTTGTTGAGAATGCCTATCATTACACTCCTGAAAATGGACATATAATGGTTTCTGTCCACGAAGTGAACGGAGGAGATGAGGTCCAAATTAATGTCCAGGATGATGGCGTTGGAATCTCAATTGAAGATCAGGAACAAGTCTTTGAGCGATTTTATCGTGGTGAAGATCCGCTGGTTCTTGCAACTCCAGGAACTGGATTGGGATTGGCCATTGTTAAACAATTGGTAGAAATGCACAAGGGGCGTATTTGGGCAGAAAGCTCAGGAAAAGTAGGAGAAGGAAGTATCTTTTCCTTCACACTCCCTGTTTATAAAAAGTTTTAGTGAGGATTTTATGGCAAAAATAGTCATAGCAGAAGATGAACGCGATATCCGGGATTTGATTGCCTTTACTTTGCGTTTTGCCGGGCACGAAGTTGTCACAGCAGCTAACGGTGAGGAAGCAGTTGAAATGGCAATACAAGAAAATCCTGATTTGATCATGCTGGATGTGCGGATGCCACGGATGACAGGCTACGATGCCTGCCGGGCGATAAAAGCAAACCCTGCATTTGTAAATACCCCAGTGGTTTTTCTTTCGGCAAAAGGACAAGAATCAGAAATTGAATCGGGATTGGACGCAGGTGCAGAAGAATACTTTCTTAAACCTTTTGCCCCTGCTGAACTGACAAAGCGTGTACTTGAAATTTTAGCCAAGTACGCAAATGAGACCGGAACCGACAAGTACACAAATGAGACCGGAGCCGATAAGTACGCAAATGAGACCGGAACCGACAAGTACACAAATGAGACCGGAACCGACAAGTACGCAAATGAGATCGGAGACGATAAGTACGCAAATGAGACCGGAAACGACAAGTACGCAAATGAGACCGGAAACGACAAGTAC
>NZ_CEYOSI010000084.1:9617-10728 GCF_982879505.1 Candidatus Desulfolinea nitratireducens | reverse complement strand
CGCAAATGAGACCGGAAACGACAAGTACGCAAATGAGACCGGAAACGACAAGTACACACATGAGACCGGAAACGACAAGTACACACATGAGACCGGAAACGACAAGTACTCAAATGAGACCGGAAACGACAAGTACACACATGAGACCGGAAATGACAAGTACACAAATGAGACCGGAGACGACGAGTACGCAAATGAGACCGGAAACGACAAGTACGCAAATGAAACCGGAACCGACAAGTACACAAATGAGACCGGAAATGACAAGTACGCAAATGAGACCGGAGACGAATAGAAAATGAGCGTAGTTTTACTTGAAGGAGCGATTGTGCATTATGAGGTGCTTGGGCGGGGACGCCCAGTCATCTTTTTGCACGGTTGGGTTGGCTCATGGAGGTATTGGATATCCTCCATGCAAACCACATCAACATCCTTTCGCGCCTACGCTCTTGATCTCTGGGGCTTTGGAGATACCGCGCACCATTCTCGGGAGCAAGAGAAATATAGTCTAAAAAAACAGGCGGCGCTTCTTCACGCCTTTCTTGAAAAGATGGGGATCGGGAAAATCGCCCTGGTAGGACATGGTTTGGGGGCTTTGGTCGCCCTTGAATTTGCTTCCACATATGCAAACATAGTAGATCGGGTGATGATTATCAATTGTCCACTGGACACAGAAAAGATCAACCCCCGTTTATATACAGATACAATGGATGAATTGGTTAGCTGGCTTTCGAGTCATATGCCAGATGCGCAAATTGCACTTGCTGATGCAAAAAAAACAGATCCGGCAGCTATTCACGCCTCGAAAAACGGAATTATTGCAAGCAATCTATTCAAGAATGTCATTCTTCAACACACGCCCTGCCTTTTGGTTAACGGAGATCAAGATCCACTTGTTGCGCAACCAAGTTTTCAAGCGTTGAGCCTCCTGTCTGATTATGGGCAACATATTGTTTTTGATGGAGCTGGCTATTTTCCAATGCTTGATTCTACGGCAAAATTTAACCGTTTACTAACAGATTTCCTGACGTTGGAATCAGGCCTTAGCATAAAAGAATTAGGATTTAGGGAAGAATGGCGGCGTCGTGTGCGGTAGTTTTCTCAACGCCGT
>NZ_CEYOSI010000084.1:0-9517 GCF_982879505.1 Candidatus Desulfolinea nitratireducens | reverse complement strand
TCAACGCCGTTGACAAAAAAAAGAGACCATAGTAATATTTGCTCCGCTATGGCGAGGTAGCTCAGTTGGCAGAGCGGAGGACTCATAAGCCTTAGGTCGTGGGTTCAAGTCCCACTCTCGCCACTTTAGCAAAAACCTGTCTGAAAAGACAGGTTTTTCATTTAAATAACGGAGGCAAGCCCGATTAAACGCGTGGAGCGGATATGTGCCCATTGGTTATTGCGAAGCATTCAGAGATTTATCTCCCAAAAAAAAGCTCCATCCAGACCTGCCATTTTTTTATACGCTCAGGTACAGGTGTCGGAATAAATGTATCTGGCAGCGGAGGGCCATCCGAGGGCAAAGGCACAATTCGTTGGTCCCCTTCCTGGATTTCCCCACTATTTCTGGCTTCTCTTTCTGTAATGGCGTCTGATGTTGCTTCTGCGATTTGGGTTTGCAACGTGATCTGGGTCTGGTTCACTTCTGTAGCCTCAGCACGAACGGTGAGTGCTTTATCGTTAAGCTGATTTAGCTTGTCAAGGCGGGAATTATAGTCCATCATCAAAAAAACGAGCAGGACAACGCCCGCGATAATTGCCATTTCTTTAAAATAATTTTTCCAGGATTTCATGCTCTTATCTTACTAGTGCTCTGTATCTTTGGCAAGATTAAATCCGATCCAGTAATTTGACGGCCTTCATTCCCTCTGGTATACTTTCGGGTCGGAGCGTAGTACCCTTCGCTCCGTATTAATCTTATATTCCGAAGGGCTTGAGAAAAAAATGAAAATCTTATTGATCAAAGACGTATTTAAGCTCGGTCGTGCCGGTGACGTGAAAAAGGTTGCAGATGGCTACGGCCGTAACTATTTAATCCCTCAGGGATTGGCGATCCTCGCCACTCCCGGCGCGCTCAAACAAGCTGACCGCATCCGCTCGAAAGCCTCAGAACGACGTGAGGCTCTTAACAATGAGTTAGGTGGCCTGGCTGAACAGATCGAGGGTTTGCGACTGCTCTTCTCTGCTAAGGCTGGTGATTCTGATAAACTCTACGGTTCCATCACAACCCAACAAATTGCTGATGCCGTTGAAAAAGAAACCAGCTTCAAAATAAAAAAACAGCAGATCGAAGTCCAGCCGATCCGCACCTTAGGCAAACATATTGCCAAGGCACGTTTAACAATGGATCTTGTCCCTGAGTTCAATGTTGTGGTTTACCGTGAAGGCGAAGCCGCTCCTGCGGAAGGGGAAGAATATGTTCCAGGCGTTGAGGAAGAAGAAAATGTTGAAGCCTCAGTTATGCCAGAAGCTGTAGAAGAATTAGATGCTTCTGAAGAAGCCGAAGTTGTAGATGATTCAGATGTAGTAGAGCCTGTAGAAGAAGCGGCAGAAAAAACAGAAGAAATCGAAGAAACCGAAGCCTAAATTTTTTCGTCACTTGAACACAATTACATCGCCGGTTCTCCTTTCATACAGGGGTCCGGTGATGTTGTCTTAACCATGTCTCTTACCATTGGTCAGCAACTCAAAAACGCCCGTCTTGACCACAACCTCAGCCTCGAGGATGTCTTTGAGAGCACACATATCCGCAGCAAATATCTCGAGGCTCTGGAAGCGGATGATTTCTCGGTCATGCCCTCTCCAGCGCAGGGGCGTGGCTTTTTGCGTCTCTATGCCCAACATCTGGATCTGGATATCGATTCCATTCTTGCCGAAATGCGCAACGCTGAGGTCACAAAGATTTCTTCTGAGTTTTCAAAAGTAGAGAAAGCATCTACCGCAGAAAGTGAGGAAATTCCTGAAGAAGAAACGGATGTGGAATCCTCCACTGATGAGAAGGAAGCCATATCTTTTTGGGTACGCTTGTTGCGTCGGATTGGCGTACCACGTTCAGGTCCTGAACCGGCTCCCGTGCAAGAGGCCGAATCTGATCCCATAGAGGAAGCAAGCCCAACTCTCGCACCCGAAGTGCTGCCAACACCTGATAAACCTGCCAGCGTCGACGAGAATATCGCTCACGAGTCATCCCATCCTCCAGAAGAATCTCGGATCATATTTGCAAGGATTGGCTCAATCCTGTGTGAACGAAGAGAGATGCTCAGCCTCACATATGAGGAGATCGAAGGGCACCTCCACCTGCGCCCTCATTATTTAGCTGCCCTCGAGTCGGGGAAATATGAATCCCTGCCTTCCTCTGTGCAAACCCGAGGCATGTTGAATAATTATGCTGATTTTTTGGACCTGGATACCGATGCAATTCTCCTGGAATTTGCAGAAGGGTTGCAAGCACAACGCATTGAGCGACATCTTGAGATGGCAGATCAGTTTCAGGGATCAATTAAAAAGAGAAGACGTAAATTTTCATTGGGTGGTTATGTTGCCCCAGACTTGATTTTTGGAGTGGGGCTAATCGCGCTTTTAATTGCCTTCTCAATTTGGGGGCTGGGAAGAATAGCCAAAACGCAGGTCGCAACAAGGGTGGAGGCAACTGCTCCCTCAATTTCAGAGATATTGATGAGCACCCCCACGCTGACTCTTGACGAAATCGTTACGCCGACTTTGCTTGTGGTGAATACCCCCGTAGTAGAAGCCGGGACGGTAGTTCCCCTGGATGAAACTATTTTTGAAGAGGAAAATCCCGGAGTACAGATTCTAGTGACAATTTTAGAGCGCGCTTGGATTCGCGTTAACGTGGATGGGAAACTTGTTTTTGAAGGTCGGGCTCAACCCAATGCGACCTTTGTTTATGAGGGAAATGAGCAAGTGGAAATTTTAACGGCCAATGGTGCAGGTGTACGCATTGCCTATAATCAACGTGATATGGGGTTGATGGGTGGCTTTGGTGAGGTAGTTCAGCGTATTTATGGTGCTCGCACCATCTTGACCCCAACGGTAACACCGACCCTCCCAGCCACCGTCACACCGACCCCAACAATTACCCCTTCGCCGACATTAACACCCCTTGCAACAGTAGTTGGGCCGGCCGATTAAAGACCAAAGAGAAATGTGCCTTTACCATTGTGATGGCTTATCGTTTGAAGTGCATTCTCCACTTATTATAGGTATAAAAATATGAAAGAAAATACTTTTCACTTAGTTTCATTAGGTTGTGCCAAGAACACAGTTGATTCTGATTCGATGGCGCAGCTTCTTTTGCGGGATGGTTACAATGCCTCGGAAGACCCAGCTCTGGCGGATGTGTTAATCGTCAACACTTGCGGATTTATTGGTCCCTCCCGTGATGAATCAATTGGCGTCTTGCGGGAGCTTGCGGAAGAGAAAGAAGAGGGGCAATTGCTGATCGCGGCTGGTTGCCTGACGCAGCGTTTTAGCGAATTAGTTGCCCAGGAAGTTCCCGGTGTAGATGGGATGCTCGGTACTCGTCGCTGGATGGATATTGTGCAGGTAGTAAAAAAGCTCCGAAATATGCGCAATAATTATCGCCCCGAAGTACTTTATCATTTACCGGAAAATGCCAAAACTGTTGGTACGGATGAAAGCGATATCTTACGGGCGAATGTCTTTGGTGCCAGCGCATATCTTAAGATCGCAGATGGTTGTCGTCGTCCATGCGCTTTTTGCTCAATCCCTCTTATTAAGGGAACTGCCGTCAGCCGCCCGCTGGAAGCCATCCTCGAGGAAGCACAGATATTAAGCGATAATGGCGTCCGTGAGTTGATCCTGATCGCTCAGGATACGACTGATTACGGTCATGATCTCGGCATGAAGGATGGGCTTGCCATTTTGCTTGAAGAGCTGACCGATTCTGTTGCCGAAATGGAATGGATCCGGATCATGTATGCCTATCCGGGTTATGTCACAGATCGTATGATCGATGTGATGGCCTCCCGACCACAGATATTGCCTTATCTTGATATTCCCCTCCAGCACGCCGCCCCAATGGCCCTGCGACGGATGAAGCGCCCCGCCAATATGGATTGGGTTCACAAAACCCTCGCCAAGATGCGTGAGCGCATTGAAAATCTGGCCATCCGCACGACTTTTATTGTCGGGTATCCTGGTGAAACCGAAGAGGAATTCCAGGCCCTGCTCGACTTTATTGAAGAGACACGCTTTGACCGTGTGGGTGCCTTCCAATTCTCCTTTGAGCCAGGCACGACCAGTGAGCCTTTGGGTGATCCAGTCCCGGCAGAAGTAAAGGAAGAACGCTGGGAACGCTTAATGGAAATCCAGCAAAAAATCTCATTGCAGATCAATCAATCTTTCGTTGGCAAGACGCTGGATGTGCTCATTGAAGGCTTTGATGATGGAATTGCCATAGGTCGCTCCTACCGTGATGCGCCTGAAATTGATGGCCTGGTCTTAATCGAAGGTGAAGCCGAAATTGGTGCAATGGTCCCCGTGCGCATTACCGGCGCAATGGCCTATGATCTGACGGGCGTTTTAGCGGAAACCAATTAAACACAAAGAGCACAAAGAAGTACAAAGTTTATCCTTTGAGAGCTTTTGTGACCCTGGTGTTTAGAAAAAAGGAAAATTCATGATCGATCTCAATGACCCTGAAATTATATTTGCGTTGAACGCAGTGCAGAAAGCTTCTCAGCTTATCCAAATGGTGCAAACCGAAACCGCTGCCTCTGCCCTTACCAAAGGTGATAAATCTCCCGTCACAGTCGCGGATTTTGCCTCGCAGGCGCTCGTTTCATATTTGCTGATGGTAGATTTTCCTGATGCGGTATTAGTGGGAGAAGAAGCCTCAGATGCACTAAAAGAAGAAGGGGCAGAGCATCTATTGGAACAGGTGACAGCCTACGCCGCTCGCTTCATACCCGAAGCCAAGCCTGCTTCCGTTTGTGAGTGGATTGACCGGGGAGCAGCAGATTCTGCCAACCGCTTCTGGACGCTTGATCCCATCGACGGTACGAAGGGTTTTATCCGTGGCGACCAGTATGCTGTCGCACTGGCACTTGTCGAAGAAGGGGATGTAAAGATCGGTGTTCTTGGCTGTCCCAACCTGACGGACGGATTTATCTCCGAACCGGGAGGGGAGGGATCACTTCTCATCGCGGTACGTGGCGAGGGGACCTGGTTAACGAGTATTGCCGGTTTCGAGAAAAATGACTGGAAACGGATTCAAGCCTCCCCGCGTGCGGAGGGGGTTGAGGCCCGTCTGATGCGCTCCTTTGAATCCGGGCATACGGATGTCAGCAAAATCGATAATTTCGCATCCGCATTAGGATCACAGGCTGAGCCTGTTCGGATGGATTCCCAGGTCAAATATGCGGTGCTGGCAGCAGGTGCGGGAGAGATCATCCTGCGGCTCCTTTCACCGAAGATGCCCGATTATCAGGAAAAAATTTGGGATCAGGCAGCTGGCTCACTGGTGTTGGAGGAGGCAGGCGGGAGGATCAGTGATCTTAGTGGCAAGCCACTGGATTTTTCGTCCGGGCGCAAACTGGTCAATAATCGTGGTGTGCTGGCAACGAATGGTCTGCTGCACGAAGCAGCATTGAAGGCTCTTAAGGATGTTGGCGCATAAACCAGGCTTAAAGCAAGGGACCGAGGATTTCTAAACACTCGGTCGCTTGTTAGAAAAAGGTCCCGTTCCCTTCAAGGGAACGGGACCTTCATTTTACAGCTTAATTTTTAAGCAGCCCTGGCCAGCGCAGTCATTCCTACAATGAGAATCGCCAAAATTAGATTGAGATTGAGCAATAAAGCTTCTCGTTTTCGCAAGGCAATCAATTCTGTCTCATCCCCGATTTTCTGCTGACGAAGCATCGCCCGCCGAAGGGAGGGCAGCAGCCACCAGGTTTGCGCAGCGCTGACGAGGATCATCAGCCCGAAAAAGATATGTTTGACCAGAATGGAAATCGCCCATTGTCCGCTGATGGCGAGAAAACCCTCGTAATTGGGGTTGGCGCTCATCTGGAACAGGCCTGTTACCAGCAAAAGCGCGAGGCTAAACCAACCCAATGGGTCCAGCCGATGCTGGATGGCTTCAAGCAATTGGCTTTGCGATTTAGTGTCGAGACTGCGGCGGGCAGCAGGTAAAACAAGCAAACTCAGTGCAACAAGGCTACCTAGCCAAATAACCGTTGCCAGCATATGTAGCCAATATATCAGGGCCAAAGCCCAAACGGGCGTGATGTCCATTGCTTATGGCGTGGGAACAGGTGTATCTATCGGAATTGGGGCTGGTTCGGGGGTTGCGGTTGGCGGATAACAGATATCATAGGCCTCGTAGGAATATTTTGTGGCAGTTTCATCCAACCCGCCATAGGCGAGCGCATTTGAATACTGCGCATAAGCACCACAAAAGTCATCTGCTAAAAAGCGTTCATCACCATACCGCATCAACGCGATCCGATAACGTTCCCCCGCCGTCATATTGGAGGCCGCATCCCAGACATTGGGGGCAAATGCCGCAAGCTGACCAAAGTAGTTTACAGCCTGCTCCCAGTTAATTTCCCAAAATGTAGCACCGGTGATATAGAGCCGTGCATTTGCACGCAGATTATTTGCGGTGCTATCCAGGGGTCCAAAACGCTCTGCCAAGGTCAGGAAGTAGATACCACCCTCAAGATCGCCTAGTTTGGCAATTTTATCTGCACCATTGTAGCGCAGGGCGAAATAATACATCCCATCCACTTCTGCGGTTCGGTAGTCAGGAGCTTCTTTTCGGAGTTGATCGAGCGCGGCGAGGGCATTTGTCCAATCACCGGTGTTGATAAGTTGTTGCGCATTATTAATGATCGCCTCCGCGCCGCGTAAATCAGGGGTGGGGGTGAGCGTTGGGGAAGGTGTAATTGTTGGGGTGGCGGTAAAAGTCATCCCCAAAATGGCCTGAGCCATCGCTTCAGCAGCACCGGGATAGGTGGGCTCATGTTGAACAATAAATTCAAAATGTTGGCGGGCATGGTCATAACGCCCTTCTGCCAGGGCGATGGCTCCGAGTTCGAATTGTTCGCCAAGAGCCTGGCCGATCTGGGTCGCTTCTGCGCTTTTTCGGATGCCGATCCCCGAGTTGTATCCGCCAAAGGCGCCCAGCGCGAGGATGAGGATGAATCCCAGTATGGTGATAAATAATCTTTTTCTACTGGTTTTTTTATTTGTTTTTACAGGTTGTGTATCTTCAATTGATTCAGACATGGGAGCTATTATACACGCTTAGAGATTAAATAGCAGGCGTATTTCTTTCCATACGATTGGCAATGCAATCCCCGCTCCAACCAACATCCCGATGATCGCGGTAAGCACTGCCCCGCCGGGTAAATAAAGAGCAACTGCGTAAGCGGATACTCCGCCGAGAAGGGCTGCCAATAATCCTCGGCCAAGGGATGGAAATGCCGAAACGCCCTCCGGGAGGCGTGCGTTCATTATGGCAAGCATCAATGCCGCTTCAATCGCTACCGCCAACTCTGCCAACGCGATCCCGATCGCACTCAGATGAGGATAATACTTCAACACGATCACTCCGCCCAGAATATAAAGACCAAAGCGGACGAAGATCGTCGCCAGAGGAATGAGGGCCTCTTTTCGGGCGTAGAAGGCCCGCGAGAGAACTTCCTGGAGGGCGTATCCGGCCAGGGTGAGCAAATAGGCACGGGCTGTCCATGTGAGCAGGGAGGTGCCATCCACGCCGAAGCCGAAGACCAGACGGACAAGCGGTAGCAAACCTGCGGCAAGAATGGCTGCGAAAGGCAAGGTTAACGCGATCAACACGCGGATGGCGTTCTCAATCGTTTCACGGAACTTTCCCCAATTTTCAGTGGCTGCATATTCAGAGATCGTTGGCAGGATGGCTGTCGCAATCGCTGTGCCGAGCAGGGTCTCGGGGACCTGCATGATCATCCAGCCATAGGTCAGGGAGGTGATCGCGCCGACCCCGAGCCGCGAGGCAAAATTATCGCGGGCGATGAAAATCAATTGGATTCCGATCATGGTGACCAGACGTGGCCCCATGATCTTGAGCGCCATAAGCACGCCTTCGTCCTTGAGTGTAAGTGAGGGTGTCCAGCGGAATTTATATTTGATCAGACCCGGGATTTGGATCCCGAGATGCAGGGTTGCACCAAGGATGACGCCATAAACAAGACCAGGGATGCCCAGCCCGAGGGCAGGGAAAGTGACCGGGCCGATTGTATAAGGCTCGGTGGGTGAAAAAACCAGCGCGCCAAATATTTGACCGATATTATATAGCGCGGGTGCCATTGCGGGCAGGAAGAAATGCTGGTTGGCTTGCAGACCGCCCATCACGAGACCGCTGACTGAGAAAATCGTCGTTGCGATCAGATTCAAACGCATCAGTTTGATGATCACGTCCTGCTCTTCGGGACCAAATCCTGGTGCGATACCTATCTCAGAGCGGACGATTTGCTCAGCAAAGATGGCGATAAAGATCCCAACTATGGCCGTTACTACAAAGGCGAGATTGGCAATCCTGGAGAACAGCTTCCATGCTTCGGGACGGCCACGGGTGGTCAGATATTCGCTCAGGATGGGGATCAGCGCCATCGACATCGCCCCACCTGAGATCAGCGCAAAGAGCATGTCGGGCAGGTTGTTGGCAACATTGAAAGCATCCAGCTCGAAGCTCAGGCTGAATTGGCGCGCGATAATGATCGAGCGCAAAAAGGCCAGCCCTTTATCCAGCGCGAAAAATCCTCCGATCAGGAAGGATGTGCGCGTAAGAAAAGAAAGCTTTCTCATCTTTTAGTGGTGATGTTCGGCGTCTCCGAAGTTCTCAGCGCCGGGTAGTTTATCAACCAGCTTTTCAGATTTATGGATCAATATGGGGAGGCATTGTGGGCAAATGAAGAGTTTCCCCGATTGATAATGCAGATCCAGCAAAGGAATTTCTTCTTCGGTCTTTTCACAATTCAGGCAAGACTTTGTCATTGTTTTCTCCAATAAATAGTTGTAAGTGCAGATTGTACCTTATTCAGTTGAAGGTTGGAAAGTTTCAAGTTGAAGGTTTTAGGCTGCCAACCTTTAACCTTCAACCTGTAACTTAAAGCGTTCCCTTATACATCCCACCATCAACGGTCAGCATCACGCCGGTAATATAGGAGGCGGCAGGCGAGAGCAGAAAGACAGCCGGATTGGCAAATTCCTGTGGATCGGCCATTCGCCCAAGCGGGCAGGCCTCCATTTGTTTGGCCATTTCCTCGTCCACGCTCGTGCCATTGGCTTGTGCCCGTGCTCCGAGCAATTCAAATACTCGATCAGTTTTTGTCCACCCGGGCAGGATCGAGTTGAAGCGGATCCCATCCCCGCCCAGTTCAAGGGCAAGAGTCTTCGTCAGCCCGACTGTTGCGGCGCGGATGCTATTCGAAAGCACCAAATTGGGGATCGGCTGCTTCACAGAAACAGAGGTGATCGTCAGCACGCTGGCTGCGTCCGATTTGCGCAGGTGGGGTAAGGCCGCCTTTATCAAGCGAACGTGGCTCATCAACGAAAGATCGATCCCTTTTGCCCAATCCTCTTCGCTAAAGGACTCGAATCCGCCCGAAGGGGGACCGCCTGCGTTCGTGACGAGCAGATCCAGCCCGCCGAGAGTCTTGATGGTTTCT
>NZ_CEYOSI010000083.1:554-14284 GCF_982879505.1 Candidatus Desulfolinea nitratireducens | reverse complement strand
ACATTAATGTAATATGATTATTCTATCGTTACCCAGGCTTCAAAGGTGGCTTCATAAAAACAGCCCTATCAAGGGCTGCTGCTATTTATTTATTGGGAATCTTGGAAAATTGCATCCCCCTCGGGATGGAACGTGTTTATTGCAGGTCAGATTTTCTCAACCGAAACCCCTGCGCTGGCCTCACAGATATAGATCACTGCATCCATCCCTGATTTCTGCTTATACCCCTCTTCAACAGCTTTTTTAAACTCTCCGACGGCTTTCTCGTCCACCAATGCAATCGCCGCGCCGCCAAAACCTGCCCCGGTCATCCGTGCCCCAAAACATCCGAGCTGCGACTGGGCGATCTCCACGATCCAGTTTAACGCGTCATTCGTGACTTCAAAATCATCCCGCAGGCTGTGATGGCTCTCGTTAAATAGCCTCCCCACAGTTTTGATGTCATCTTTTTGGAAAGCAGCAATTGCATCCAGAACACGCTGATTCTCACTGATAACATGTTTTGCGCGGCGGAAGACGAACTCACTCATTTCATTTTTCTTCTCGATTAGCGCTTCCAGGTCCGCATCGCGGAGGGCTTTCACTCCCAGGATTTCTGCCGCCTGCTCACACTCTTCCCGGCGCGTATTATAGGCCGAGCTGACCAGGCCCCGCCGCGTGGAGGTATCCATGACGACCACGGCGACATCTTTTGGGAGAGGAACATGCTCATACTCCAGCGAACGCGTATCCAGAAAAAGAGCGTGCCCCGCAATGGCGGCTGCGCTGACCATTTGGTCCATGATCCCGGAGTTGACCCCGACCCACTCAATTTCAGCGCGCTGGCCGACTTGCGCCATTCGCCGCGGATCCCATTCCCAACCGGAGGCAAGTGAAAAGGCGCGTGTGGCAGCGATCTCCACCGCAGCCGAGGAAGAAAGTCCCGCGCCCACAGGTACATCGCCAACCATAACTCCATCCCATCCCTTTAATGGGAAGTTTTCAGTGATCAAAGCATTGGCAACACCCTTGATATATTCCATCCAGCCTGCGTCTTTCTCCAGATGATCGAGCGAGAAAGAGAGCCTTTCATCAAAGTTTATTGCGTAAATATTTACCTGCTGGTCTTCACGGGGGTGAAAGGCGATCCAAACCACACGGTCAATTGCCATTGGAAGGACAAACCCGTCGTTGTAATCAGTATGCTCACCAAGGAGATTTACACGCCCGGGAGCCCGAATAATATAGGCAGGCGCATCTTCAAATTGCATTTCAAAGTCATTAAACAGGGTTTTGGGATGATTCATGGGGTAGCATCACAGTACTTTTATGGGGTGGAGGGGGGTCAAAGGTACTACTTGTCATTTAACATCAAATACTGTAGAATGTGGAGGAAAGTGGGACGAAGTGGAGGGAAACCCACATCTCCCAGAACGCCGGTAACTCCGGCGTTTGTCTGTTAAAAGGAATAAAGAACAAATGTTCTTAGGCCAATATCAACATTCTCTCGATACAAAAGGACGGCTTATTGTCCCAGCCCGCTTCCGGGATGGCCTGGAAGAAGGCGGGTTCATCACGCGTGGCTTTGATCGCTGCCTGATGGTGATGACGATGGATTATTTTGAAGCCGTTTACGAACGCATCAACGGAATGAACCTGGCCGATCCTGCCACCCGTGAATTGCGTCGTCTCTTCTTTGCTAATGCTTATTCTATCACTCCTGACAAAGTTGGGCGCATCAATTTACCCCAAGATTTACGCCAATTTGCCCAAATCGAATCGAATACAACTGTTGCCGGGCAAGGCGAGTATTTTGAGATCTGGCTCCCCTCCTTATGGGATGAGCAAATGAACACCCTGGCAAACGCTGAAGCCAACATCGAACGCTTTTCCGCCCTCGACCTCTCGGGCAGCTGAGATGGGTGCGGCGCACCAACCCGTACTTTACCATGAGATCATGCAAGCGTTGCAGCCCAAAAACAAGGGCTACTACGTTGACTGTACTTTGGGAGCGGGTGGACATGCCCTTGGCATTCTGAATGCTTCCAAACCAGAAGGAAAGTTGCTGGGGATTGATGTTGACCCCCAAGCGCTTGCGCTCGCTCGTGAGACCTTGGCTCCTCACGAGCGACGCAGCCTTCTTTTGCAACGATCTTATACAAGACTGAGTGAAATACTTCAGGATATCCAATGGCCTTTGGTCAACGGTATCGTTCTTGATCTGGGCGCCTCGTCAATGCAATTTGACACCCCGAAACGTGGTTTTTCCTTTCGGGAAGACGCCCCACTCGACATGCGTTTTGACCCTGCTCAACCACAAAGCGCAGCCGATCTGATCAACACCTACAGCGAAGCAGAACTGGCAGAAATAATCTTTCGTTATGGTGAAGAACGCGCCGCTCGGCGAATTTCCAAAGCCATTCTCAGGGAGCGACCGATCCACACGACGGGTCAACTTGCTTCCCTTATAGAAAAATTACTACCCCGTAAAGGGATGCGCGTACACCCCGCAACCCGAACATTTCAGGCCTTACGCATCGCTGTTAACGACGAACTGGGCACAATCGAAAAAGTGCTGCCACAAGCAGTGCAGGCTCTCGCCCCAGGCGGGAGGTTGGCAATCATCTCCTTCCACTCATTGGAAGACAGATTGGTGAAACAATATTTTCGCCACGAAAGCCGGGATTGCATTTGCCCGCCGCGTCAACCGATATGCACCTGCGAGCATAAGGCGAGCATCAAAGAAATCGTTCGCAAACCGATTCGTCCCGGTGACGAGGAAATTGCCCAAAATTCGCGTGCCCGCAGCGCGCGTCTTAGAATTGCCGAAAGAATTTCTGGATAAATATGAAGATCTTCAATCACCGCATTCAGCAAGCTCCTTGGAGAATCCGCCGCCAAAAGGCCGGCGCAGTTTTGCTTGCCATTGTTGGTGCCAGTATGATCGCCGCCCTTTATCTAAGTGTTTCCTCACGCTCTACGCTTGTTGCCCGAGAAATTCAAACGTTAGAGAGGCATATCAGCCTTGGCAATCAAGAAAACGCCAATCTCAAAACAGAGTTGGCAGGCCTCCTGTCTCATGAGGCAATCAGTGGGCGTAGCGATGCGCTCGACTTTCAACTTGCCACTGTCGGGGAAACTCACTATATCCTCGTTCCTGGTTACGACGGCCGGCAACCAATTACCCTTGCTACTAACGCGGACCAGAGCATTAATACTCTTTCCCTATCGGCTAAATACTCCCAATCCCTTTTCGATTGGTTTGAATCGCAAGTCCAAAGAGGCGGTTTTCGATGAGAAAAGAATACGCCTGGCGCTCTCTCTCCATAGCAAGCTTTTTCATATTAATCGGAGTTTTGATCATCCTGCAAATAGTACGCATCCAAATCAGTGTGGATGGTGCTGGCATTCGTGATATTGCTGAAGGAAATAAGGGATGGCTGGAAACGGTTTACCCTGCGAGAGGTGAAATCTATGACCGCAATGGCAAACTTCTTGCCGGGAATCATAATGTTGTTGAAGTAGGTGTGACTCTGGAGCAAGTCAATAATCCGCAAAGTATCGCTACCGTTCTCTCCACTGTCCTTGATCTGGACTATTTCAAGATACTGAGTGCAATCAATAATGCCGGTGAAGAGCAAATCTATCTGAGATTGACAGATTATGTCTCAACGGAGGCAGCAGATAATCTCAAGCGAATTCAAGGTGAATTTGAGGAAGAAATTCAAAATAACCCCCATCAAGGGCAAGATGATCTCGCCGGGCTGACCTTCAGGGATCATCTCGGCCGTAGCTATCCTGAAGAGACAATTGCCTCCAATGTGATCGGCTTTGTAAACCAATCCGGGCGCGGCTTTTTTGGGATCGAAGAAAAATATAACGATCTCCTCGCCGGAATTCCAGTTCAGGTTTGGGTTCCCGCAGATCCAAATCGGGTTGAGGAAATCCCCCAGGTCCCCGATGGAGCAACCCTTATTCTGACCATCGACCGGGAATTACAAGCTGCTACCGAGGCCACCCTCGATCAATCGCTTTATGACTACGGCGCGCAGGCCGGGACAATAATCGTCATGGATCCAAAGAATGGCGAAATACTGGCAATGGCCTCCACACCCCGGCTTGATCTCTCAAACTTTTCTGAATATTACCAGGTCTTCAACAACGCCAGCGAATATAACCGGGCGATTAATATGCCCTATGAACCTGGGTCGGTCTTCAAAATCCTGACAATGGCTGCCGCCCTTGACCTGGGAGTTGTTTCGCCAGGTACAACTTATATAGATACAGGCATCTTCTCGTTTGGGGGAACAAATATCCAAAATTGGGATCAGGGAGCCTGGGGCGTGCAAGATATGACTGGCTGCCTCCAAAATTCCCTTAACGTTTGCCTGGCGTGGATCGCAGTTGATATAGGAACGGATAATTTCTATCAATATATGTCACGCTTCGGAATCGGGCATCCAACTGGTATTGATCTAAGTGGAGAGGCCGGTGGCAGGCTCAAGATCCCGGGCGATGCAGATTGGTATCCCGTTGATCTCGCTACGAACTCCTTTGGGCAAGGCATTTCGACAACCCCCATCCAAATGATGATGGCGGCTTCTGCAATTGCCAATGAAGGAAAAATGGTCACCCCGCATATTTTGTACGGAATGGTACGCGACGAGAAACAATATAATTTTCCCCCACAAGATGCCGGCAGACCGATCTCAAGAGAAACTGCCCGAACACTTAATGAAATGCTGGCAAATTCTTTGGCAGACGGAAATTCTGAAGCCCTTATCCCCGGTTATCGTTTGGCCGGAAAGACCGGCACTGCCCAAATCCCTACAGAATACGGTTGGTACTCCGACGATGAGACCAATGCCTCCTTTATCGGCTGGGGACCTGTAGATGACCCTCAATTCATGATCTATGTTTGGCTTGAAAAACCAACTTCATCCAGCTGGGCTTCATATACTGCCGCCCCGGTTTTTGCCCAGGTAGCAGAAGATACCACCATGCTGTTGAATATTCCTCCGGATATGATTCGCCAGCAATTCGTTTCAGGACAATAAGGAAACCTTGTGCTTAGGATTGCAGACATACTCGAAGCGCTAAATCAGCCCCGACCGCAAAAGGCGACTGCCGCAATACCTCATGCGGTAATCGACTCGCGCCTAGCCCGCGCAGAGTCATTATTTATTGCCATCCCTGGTGAAAATGTGGATGGACATGATTTTGTCGCAGATGCTTTCTCAAAAGGTGCTTCCTTTGCCCTCATTCAACACGAAATAAAGGGTGATTTCGCCACACTTGACCTGCGCAGCGAGCTTTCTCAAACAGAAATGGGAGAACTGGATGCGCCGCTTTGCCTGCTCGTGGACAATACCATCGTCGCATTACAGGAGATTGCCCGTTTCTGGCGGAGCAAACTTGATCTGCGCGTGATCGGTATCACCGGAAGTGTGGGCAAATCCACAACAAAAGAACTCGCCGCCCAAACACTGGGACGCCGCTACAAAACTCTGAAAAATTTCGGCAATCTGAACAATGAAATTGGTCTGCCCCTGACAATTTTGGGGCTGCGCTCCGATCATGAGCGTGCCATCCTTGAAATGGGATTCTATGTACCCGGCGAAATCGATTTTCTTTGCCAGATCGCAAAACCGCAAGTCGGTGTTGTGACCAATATTGGCACTGTCCACGCTGAGCGGGCTGGTTCACAGGAAGCCATTGCGCGTGGAAAAGCCGAATTGGTCGAAGCGCTGCCTCCGGCCCCTGAGGGTGTCGCTATATTAAATTACGATGATATCTGGGTCCGGGAAATGGCTAAAATGACCAAGGCTCGTGTTTTCTTCTACGGGCTTAGCTCCGAAGCTGATCTCTGGGCAGACCAGATTGAAGGCCTCGGGCTGGATGGTATCCGCTTCCGCTTGCACTATAAACACGAAACCTTGCATATGCACATCCCGCTGATTGGGAGACATTCAGTCCACACTGCATTGCGTACCACTGCAATTGGCCTCACCGAAGGACTGACCTGGCAGGAGATCGTCAGTGGGATGCGTGACGGGCGTGCTCAACTCCGTCTCGTGACGGCACGCAGTAAAAATGGTTCGGTAATTCTCGATGATACCTATAATGCATCTCCTTCATCCACGCTTGCGGCGCTGGGTCTTCTCGACGAGCTGGATGGACATAAGGTTGCCGTTCTCGGCGATATGCTCGAACTTGGGCAATATGAACACCAGGGTCATGAAATGGTCGGGCTGCGCGCCGCCGAAGTCGCCAATACCTTGCTCACCCTCGGAAAACGCGCCCATATCATCGCCGATTCTGCCCGCAAAGCCGGGATGCCTCAAAAAGCCATCCTTGAATTTGAAGAAATAGACTCTATTACAGAGTGGCTGGAAAAAAACCTGACCAATAAACATATCGTGCTCATCAAGGGTTCCCGCGGATTGGGCATGGATCGGATCGTCGCGGCATTGGAGGCAGAGAAATGAGACAAATTTCTCTTGCCCTGAGTCTCGCCGGACTGAGCTTCATGATGACCATCATCTGGGGTTCTCCCCTTTTGCGCGTCCTGCGCCATTTCAAAATTGGCAAGGTCATTCGTGTGGATGAGCCCGGCTTCCACCAGGTCAAAATGGGAACACCGACCATGGGCGGCGTGATGTTCATCCTTCCTGTTGCTTTGATAACGGTCATGCTCAATGCGGTCTCCATCATCGGAATGCAACCCACCGGACGCTCAGTTCTCGTTCCCCTGATCGTCATGTTCGCTTACGCCTTACTCGGTGCGCTGGATGACTGGGAAGGGGTCCGCGGCAAACGACGTGGTGATGGGATGCGCGCCAGAACAAAATTTGCCATCCAGGTCATCCTTGCTACCATTACCGCAACAGTTCTAAAATATATGCTCGAGGTTCCCGAGTTGATTTTGCCGGGCGTCCAGGCAGTCTTTGGCCTGGGTATTTGGTATATCCCCGTCGCAGCATTTATCATCGTCGGCTTCTCCAACGCGATCAATTTTACCGACGGCCTCGATGGGCTGGCGGGGTTGATCGCAGCGACTGCCTTTATCACCTATGGTGGGATCGCTATGTTGCAAGGGCAGGTTTTTGTCGGCAGATTTTCTTTCACGATTGTCGGTGCTCTTTTCGGATTTTTATGGTTCAACGTTCATCCGGCCTCCCTCTTTATGGGTGATACCGGCTCTCTCTCATTAGGAGCAACCCTCGCTGTCGTCGCTTTGATGACGGGACAATGGGCCCTCCTCCCGATCATCGCAATTATTCCCGTCAGCGAGGCTTTGAGTGTCATCATTCAGGTTGGCTACTTCAAGCTCACCAAAGGTAAACGCTTCTTCAAAATGGCACCAATTCATCTCCACTTTGAATTACTCGGCTGGAGCGAAACACAGGTTGTGCAGCGTTTCTGGCTGATCAGCCTGCTCGCCGCCATGCTCGGCGTTGGATTGGCGTTGGTGTGATCATGACTGATTATTCCAACAAAAAAATTCTCATCCTCGGAGCAGCCCGTCAAGGGCTGGCTTTGGCGCGTTATTTGACAAATCACGGTGCAGTAGTGACTATAAACGATAAGCGGATGTCAAATGAATTGCTGGAAGAACAATTCTCCCTCGTAGATCTGGAGGTGGAATGGGTGCTGGGCGCACATTATTCCAGCTTGCTCAATGACAAAGACATCGTCTGTCTCTCAGGCGGGATTCCACTAAGCCTCCCCATCGTTCGTGAGGCCCAACGACGCGGAATACCGCTTTCAAACGATACCCAGATCTTCCTCGAAGTCGTTCCCTGCCGCACGATCGGCATCACGGGCTCTGCTGGAAAAACGACAACCACTACTCTTGTTGGGCGTATGGCTCAAGAAGATTTCAGCAAAACAGAAAAAAAGGTTTGGATTGGCGGAAATATTGGCGACCCATTATTGAATTATGTGGATGAAATGAAAAAAGATGATCTGGCCATTCTCGAAATATCCAGTTTTCAGTTGGATCAAATGAGTATTTCTCCGGATATCGCTGTGGTACTGAATGTGACGCCCAATCACCTCGACCGTCACGAAACGATGGAAGCCTACACTGCCGCCAAGGCACGTATTCTAAAAAATCAAAAGGCCGATGATATTGCCATTGTCGGCAGAGATGATGAGGGTGCGTGGGAAATGAGAAATCTCTCTCCCGGCACTTTATTCACTTTCGGTAGCAAGCCCCTCGTCAAGGGTGAATCAGGATCATATCCGCTTTCCGATTATTTCTATTTCCGAGATGATCGCATGGATGTCCAGTTGATCGCAAGTAAATCAGTTCAACTGCGCGGCAGCCATAACGTGCAAAATGTTCTTGCAGCCTGCACGATCGCCATTGTAGCCGGCATTCCCTCCCAGGCAATGGAAGCCGCCCTGAAAGATTTTTATGGCGTTGAACATCGTTTGGAGTTGGTACGCACATGGAAAGGTGTGTCCTGGTACAACGACTCAATCGCTACCGCCCCTGAGCGGTCGATGGCAGCCGTGCGCTCTTTTGATGAACCGGTTGTCCTGGTATTGGGTGGGCGCGACAAAAACCTCCCCTGGAATTCGCTGGCAGAATTGATCCGTCAGCGCGTGGACCATGTGGTTTTATTTGGAGAAGCTGCGCAAAAGATTGCTGCCACACTGGGCGGACACCGACAAGGGGAACGCCCCTATACTATTTCTCATTGCATTGGACTTAAAGATGCAGTTGAAGCCGCCGCAAAAGTTGCTGAAAAGGGTGATGTCGTTTTGCTTTCACCTGGCGGGACGAGTTTTGATGAATTCAAGGATTTCGCTGAACGCGGAGAAAGTTTCAGAAAATGGGTACTCGAACTTTCGTAAATAAACGTTCTCAAGCCAGCACGTCGCTCTCTGTTAAAAGCGGAGATACGCCCTTGCTGATCACGATTATTGCCTTGCTTGCCTTTGGCTTGTTAATGCTTTACTCCTCCAGTGCTGATTATTCGGTGCAAATTTTGGAAGAAGCATCCGGTTATATGTTCAAACGGCAATTGCTTTGGCTGGCAGTGGGTATTGCTGTCGCGTTTGCGTTCTCTCACCTTGATTATCACCACTGGCGACGGATTTCAATCCTGGCCATGTTGGGAACAATCGTCGCACTGATCGCTGTTCTTTTCATCAACGAGCTCCGCCTTGGCGCTGTACGTACAGTCTATCAAGGTTCGGTCCAGCCTTCAGAGTTGGCAAAATTAGTCATCATTATTTATCTTGCAGTCTGGCTCTATGCAAAAAGGGGCCAGCTTCATAATACTGAATTGGGTTTAATCCCTCTGGGAATCATTCTTGGGATAGTCGGCGGCCTGATCTATCTACAACCAGATTTGAGCGCAACTGCCACGGTTTTCATTCTCGGAGGTATGCTTTTCTTCCTCGCCGGGGCAGATAAGAAACAAATCGTCATGCTAATGCTTTTTGCTGCGGTCGTAGCCTGGATCATAGTCCAATTCAACGCAACTGGACGGGAACGCGTCGATTTTTATTGGCATGGATTACTAGATCCAACCAAGGCTTCGTACCATGTTAAACGGTCACTTGAGGCAATCATCAATGGCGGTTTTTGGGGGCTTGGGATTGGAAAAAGCATCACCAAGCTTACCGGTTTACCCTTCCCCCACACCGACAGCATCTTTGCTGTCCTGGCAGAAGAACTTGGCCTTTTGGGCGCGACAATTCTTATACTTTTATACGGCGTTATGATTTGGCGAGGTCTTGTCATCGCCCGCCGTGCCCCCGATATGCTAGGGACCTTGCTGGCAACGGGACTGGTTTATTGGATCGGGATCGAGGCCCTGATCAATATAACCGTTTTGGTCGGCCTGATGCCTTTTGCAGGCAATGCCCTCCCTTTTATGAGCGCGGGCGGTTCCAGCCTGGTTACCTCGCTGGCTGCCATCGGTATTTTATATAATGTCTCTCGTCAACGTGGCGAGAGTGCACAAGCAGAAGATGAATGGAGAGCCTTCGGTGCGACTTCTAATTTGCGCAGGCGGAACGGGCGGCGGGGTTTATCCCGCTCTCGCCGTTCTTGATATGTTGAATAACACCTCCCATGACCTTCTTTGGGTTGGCGGCGATGGCGGCATGGAAGTCGACCTCGTCGAACGGCAAGGGATTCCCTTTGCGACCATCCCGGCTGCTGGTGTGCATGGTGTTGGTCTGCGCATGCTACCCGGCAATTTACTCCGCTTATTGCGTGGTGTGAAGGCGTCCATTCGCATTCTACGTGATTTCAAGCCAGAGGTGCTCTTCTTTACCGGTGGATATGTGGCTGTCCCGATGGCTGTGGCTGGGTTCCGTACTCCGAGCCTTCTCTATGTCCCCGATATTGAGCCTGGACTCGCGCTCAAGGCCTTAGCCTGGTTCGCCCACCGGATTACAGTCACCGCCCCGGCTTCTTCCGCTTACTTCTCGCAAAAAGATCGCATCGTGACCACAGGGTATCCCGTCCGCAACCAATTAGCTAAATGGGATCAGGCCACAGCTCGGAAAAAACTTGGTTTGCAGACAGATGAACCGGTCTTGCTGGTTTTTGGCGGCAGCAAAGGTGCCCGCTCGATAAATAATGCCCTCCTCGCCAACCTCCCCGCCCTGCTTGAGCGGGTACAGATCGTCCATATCAGCGGAAAGTTGGATTGGAAAAAAGTCGAAGCCGCGCGAAATTCCTTAAATCGGGAGCAAGCCCAAAGGTATCACGCCTTCGACTATCTCCATGAGGATATGGGTGCGGCGTTGGCAGCGGCTGATTTGGCGGTATCCCGTGCAGGTGCATCATCTCTTGGTGAATTTCCACTTTTTGGATTGCCTGCACTCCTCGTTCCGTACCCCTACGCCTGGCGTTACCAAAAGGTAAATGCCGAATACCTGAGGAAAAAGGGTGGGGCGATCATGGTTAGAGATGAGAACCTGGAAGAAAGTTTGGTTCCCCTTGTGGAAGAGTTACTTCAAAATCCGCAAAAGCTGAACGGCATGCGCACTGCCATGAAAAAATTGGCCCGCCCGCAAGCTGCACAGGAAATCGCTGCAGAATTGCTGGCTTTAGCCGGAAAGAGATAAATAATTATGGTTATCAGTCTTGTTTATATTTTCTGGATGTATGTAATTTTATTTGCCATCATTGGTGCAATGCGCGGCTGGGCAAAAGAGCTTTTGGTTAGTTTTAGTGTGATCCTGGCCTTAGCGTTAAATTACCTGCTCAGAAAATATGTCCCCATGATTATGAATCTGCCCACCACAGATATTGCTTTCTTCTGGATCCGAACCTGGATCACTATTGCATTGGTCTATTTTGGCTACCAAACTGTCGCCAGCATCGGGGCTCTTTCAGGGAAAGCGCGCAAGGAGAAATTGCAGGATGCCCTCTTTGGTGCGGTAATGGGTGCGATCAACGGTTATTTGGTCGTTGGTACTCTCTGGGCGTATCTCAATGAAGCTCAATATCCTTTTCCCAATATTTTTTACCCCCCCCATCCAGATTTGGCGGCAGGGATTACAACTGAAATCACCCGCCTGATGAAATGGATGCCGCCCTATTCACTTGGTGAGCCGGGAATCTATTTTGCGGTCATTATTGCATTCGTCTTTATTATTGTAGTTTACATCTAGGAATATTATGACACACGCACACTTCATCGGCATTGGGGGCAGCGGACTTTCCGCGATCGCCCGCCTCCTTCAGGAGAGCGGATATACGGTCACGGGTTCAGACCGCGACCAATCGCCTTTTGTCGATGATCTGCGTGCAATTGGGATCACTGTCCATATCGGGCACGAAGCTGCCCAGATCAGGGGAGCAGATCTGATCGTCCGTTCGTCTGCCATCCCGGATGCAAACCCTGAGGTGCAGGCTGCTCTCGAAGCGGGGATCCCCGTTTACAAAAGGTCAGATTTTCTAGGCCGCCTGATGGAAGAAAAAATCGGTATCGCCATAGCCGGAACGCATGGGAAAACATCCACCACCGCGATGATGGCCTGGACACTGACCGAACTCCAGCAAGATCCATCATTTATCGTTGGTGGTGTGATCAACGGTCTCAACGTCAACGCCCATGCTGGTACGGGAAAAACCTTTGTCATCGAAGCCGACGAGTACGACCGCATGTTCCTGGGCTTGAAACCAACCATTGGCATTGTCACCAACCTCGAACATGACCATCCCGACATTTACCCCACCGCTGAGAGTTTCCGGGCTGCGTTTGTGGAATTTATCCGGTTAATTCCCGAAAATGGTGTTTTGATCGCATGTGGAGACGACTGGGGCGCGGCAGATTTAATTAAAGAAGCACAGCAAGCCAATATCAATACGCTGGCCTACAGCTTGAACGATGTAGAAAATTTGCAGCCCAATACCACAGGCGGATTTGACTTTTATTTCCAAAATAATCACATTTCCTTGCAAGTGCCTGGCAAACATAATGTGTTGAATGCGCTGGCCGTTTTGAAGGTGGTCGAATATCAGGGGTTGTCGCTTGAGAATGCTGCGAGAGCGTTGGGCGACTATTCCGGCACTGGACGTCGTTTTGAGATGATCGGCAGCGTCAATGGAATCACCATTTACGATGATTATGCGCACCACCCGACCGAAATCCGGGCAACCCTGGCAGGTGCCCGCGCCCGCCACCCGAGGGCACGCATCTGGGCAGTTTGGCAGCCACATACCTACTCGCGTACACAGATGCTCTTTGATGAATTTTCCCAAGCCTTCAACGATGCTGACGAGACCATTGTGACCGAAATTTACGCCTCTCGCGAGGCCAAACAGGATTTCTCTTCCGCAGAAGTTGTCGCAGCGATGAAAAACCCTTCAGCAAGATTTATCGCGGATTTGAACGAGACAGGCAATTATTTGATTGAAAATCTTCACCCCAACGATGTGCTGATCATCCTCTCTGCTGGAGATGCGATTGAGATCAGCAAAAAGGTGTTGAAAGCATTATCAGAGAAAGCCCAAGTATCTTCTTGATAAAGAAGAAAAGGAGAATGAAGATGAAGAAGGATCAAGAGTTTCGTAAGATGGATACCGACGTGATGGGGTTGCCACCAATCACTATGGTGTTAAGTGATATTCCGGAGCCAATCCCAGGCGAGCTGAATTTCAGGAAAGTATCAAACAACGCCAGAAAGCTCCTTTTCCAGGACTCTGACATGGTCCATCGTTTGATTGACCATATCATTAAAAAGGATTGATCAAAGCTCAATCCTGATTGAGTAAAAAAATATGAAAAAACTAGCTATCCCTACCCTCCGTACTGTCTTTGGCGAACGCCTGCAAGAGAACATCTCTCTGGCAGCTTATACCTCTGCGCGGATTGGCGGGATGGCAGATGCGCTGATTGTCGTCCACTCAGCAGATGAATTGGTTGAAAGCCTCTCCCAACTTTGGGAAATGGAAATGCCCTATCTTCTGCTTGGTGGCGGATCAAATCTCCTCATTGGCGATGCGGGTTTCCGCGGTGTCGTTCTACTCAATAAAGCCAAGGGAATTCGCTTCAACGAAGGCGAGAATCCCGTCGTTTGGGCAGAATCGGGTGTGACAATGAGCAAATTAGCCAATCAGGCCGCAACACGTGGTTTCGCAGGGCTTGAATGGGCAGCTACCGTCCCAGGTACAGTAGGCGGTGCAGTCTATGGCAATGCAGGCGCTTTTGGCGGCGATATGGCCGGGAGTTTACGCAGCGCCGATTTACTGACCCGACACGGGCAGGAAGAAT
>NZ_CEYOSI010000083.1:0-544 GCF_982879505.1 Candidatus Desulfolinea nitratireducens | reverse complement strand
CCGTAGAGGCATTGGATTATGCCTATCGCAGCAGTGCACTAAAACGGGATGCCGTTGAAAGGGTAATTCTTTCGGCAGAACTATGGCTGAAAAACGACGACCCGGCCCAAATACACGAGCGAATGCGGCAATATATCCACCAGAGAAAAGAGACGCAGCCACCCGGTGCAAGCATGGGATCGATGTTCAAAAACCCTGAGGGCGACCATGCCGGTAGATTAATTGAAGCAGCCGGGCTGAAAGGCACGCGAATCGGAAATGCCGAGATCAGTCACGTACACGCGAATTTTTTCATCAATCATGGCAAAACAAAAGCCAGTGATGTACGCAGATTAATTGAATTAACACAGAAGACAGTATTTGAACAATTCAGTATTCAGTTAGCGCTGGAAATCGAATTTGTTGGTGAATATGATGACTAAAAAACTCAAAGTTGCAGTGATTTTCGGTGGACGCTCTGGCGAACACGAAGTTTCGTTAATGTCTGCCAAATCGGTATTGGGAGCGCTTGACCCCCAAAAATATGAGCTCATACAGATCGGCA
>NZ_CEYOSI010000082.1:11386-14332 GCF_982879505.1 Candidatus Desulfolinea nitratireducens | reverse complement strand
GTCTTATGCAGGATAAAAAAGCAATCCAGGCATTGGCAAATATTTTCCAAATTACCCAAAACACCTACACTCGCAGCGCAGCATGTCTGGCTCTTAGCGGTATTGGCACAGACACCGCACTCGAAGAAATTGCCACAGCCCTCATGCAAGGCGATGAATATCTTCGCCGCGCTGCCGCTGAATCTCTGGCAAATCATCCCGTTGAAGGCTGGCCAATACTCAAAGAGGGGCTTGAAATTGACGATCTACTCGTCCGCCGTTCGGTTGTCTATGGTCTTGGGCGGATCCCGGAAACTTGGGCAAAAGATCTCCTTACCCAGGTGCAAGTTGAAGATCAGGAATGGGCTGTACGTGATATTGCCAGCGGCATCCTCGAAAAACAGCAAGGTAAAAACCCTCATATTCCACGCAAGCTTTCACCACCATCTGAAACTCCCTGGCTGATCGCCTTTGCTGGCAAAGAAGGAATGGGCATATCTCCAAACACTCCAGCCACCGATATCCTTCTGCTTGCCCTCAAGAGCGAAGATATTGATGAACAATTGGCTGCCCTCTCTTATCTTCGCCGTACTCCAAGCGAAGGTGTCATCAACGGCCTCTACCACGCCATGCGCGGTGGAAATATCGAATTACGTGAGGCGGTATTCCTCGCCCTTGTCGAAATTGCTGCCAGTGGAATTACCTTGCCAGACCCACAAGTATACGGGCTGGGATAAGCCCCGGCAATAAAAACACCTTACCCGATCATCTCCCCGCGCTTGATAATTGCGGGGAAATTTTTTTCAGGAGATAAATGATGCTAATTACCAACGCCAATCTGATTACCTGGGGACCGGAGAATCAAATTTTACACGGCTACTCAATTTATTTAGAGGGGGATAAAATTGCCGGCATCGCCCCTGACCGTGAGCTTGCTGAGCGTTACCCTAACGCGGAGCGCATCGATGCACGTGGACAATTTGTCATGCCAGGCAACATTTGCGGGCATACTCATTTTTATGGTGCATTTGCACGCGGGATGGGCATTCCTGGCGAGGCCCCAAAAGATTTTCCGCAAATTCTGGATAAACTCTGGTGGCCACTGGACAAATCTCTCAATGAAGATGATGTGCGTTACTCGGCTCTCGTCTGCCTTGTAGATGCGATCAAACATGGCACAACCACACTGATCGATCATCACGCCTCGCCGAATTTCATTGAGGGTTCACTGGACGTCATCGCTGATGCCGTAACCAAATCCGGGTTGCGGGCCTCCCTCTGTTACGAGGTCACCGACCGGGATGGGGATGCCAAAATGCAGGCCGGCATCGACGAGAATATCCGTTTTATTAAACGCTTGCAAGCCCACCCAGAGTCGCGTCTCGGGGCGAGCTTTGGCTTACACGCCAGCCTGACCCTCTCAGAATCCACACTTGAGCACTGCGCAGCATCCCTTCCAGAAGGAAGCGGATTCCACATCCATGCAGCGGAGGGACTTTCCGATCAGGATGATAGCCTCGCCAAATCTGGATTGCGTGTGATCGACCGTCTTGACAAATACGGCATTCTGGGGCCAATGAGTATTGCCGTGCATGCCGTGCACGTGGACGCACGCGAAATCCAGATCCTGGCAGATACAGAGACCTGGGTAACCCACCAACCGCGCTCAAATATGAATAATGCTGTTGGAGTTGCTCCGGTCGAATCGATGCTGCGGGCGGGCGTAAAAGTCGGTCTGGGCAATGATGGCTTTTCGAATGCGATGTGGACTGAATGGAAGGCAGCTTACCTGCTGCATAAATCAGCGCATAATGACCCGCGCCGCATGGGTGGCTATGATGTTACAAAATTGGCCGTTGATAATAATGCTGCTCTGGCAAATGTTTTCTTCCCCGATGCGCCACTTGGCAATCTGAGCGTTGGCGCATACGCAGACCTGATTTTTGTAGATTATCATCCCTTTACCGAATTAACGGCTGGCAATCTGCCCTGGCATATCCTGTTTGGCTTCCACGAAAGTATGATCACCACAACCATCGTTGGCGGGAAAATGCTGATGAAGGATCGCGAGCTGCTGACACTTGATGAAGCCGAAATCGCGGCCAAGGCACGTGAGGCCTCAGCAAAAACCTGGAAGCGCTATCAAGAGAAGTTTTAATGCACAATTTTATTTCAAGGAGAAATTCATGACGACCGATTCAAAACTACTCACCATCGCCGTATTAGGCGGCACAGGCAAAGAAGGCAAGGGTCTGGCCTATCGCTGGGCGAAGGCAGGATACCATGTCATTATCGGTTCTCGCACAAATGAAAAAGCTGAGACCGCCGCTGGTGATTTGAATAAAATGCTAGGTGAAGGTAAAGTGCAAGGGTTGCTCAATACCGATGCCGCAGAAAAAGCGGATATCCTTGTACTGACTGTACCTTACAGCGCCCACAAACCTACGCTGGAAAGCGTTAGGGAGGCCGCGCAGGGAAAAATCTTTATCGATGTGACCGTGCCCCTCGTCCCGCCAAAAGTTTCCAAGGCACAAATGCCCCCAGCTGGCAGTGCGGCCCAGGAAGCACAAGAAATACTCGGTGACGGAGTCAATGTAGTATCCGCTTTCCAGAATATCTCGCATGAACATCTTTTTACCGGACACTCCGTCAATTGCGATGTGCTGGTGACCGGTAAAGGCAAGACTGCCCGACTTGAAGCACTAAAACTGGTAGAGGCTGCCGGTATGATCGGCTGGGACGCAGGTCCTATTGAAAACTCGATGGTCGTCGAGGGGATGACCAGCTTGCTGATCTATATCAATAAACAAAATGGCGTCAAATCGGCCGGGATCAAGATTACAGGGGTTAAGTAATCCACAGATTACACGGATCACACAGATTTATTTCTGAGTAAAACAAAAGCTTTGATGCTTATGAATACAGTCAATAAGCGCGACCCTCAGACCTACTCAATAATTGGCGCAG
>NZ_CEYOSI010000082.1:10655-11376 GCF_982879505.1 Candidatus Desulfolinea nitratireducens | reverse complement strand
GCAGCGATGGAAATTCATCGCCAATTGGGTCATGGCTTTCTGGAAGCTGTCTATCAAGAAGCGGCTGTCCTGGAATTTCCGAAACATAACATTCCATTTCAAAGAGAAGTTCCTTTGCCTATTATTTATAAAGGCACAAAACTTCCAACAAGTTATCGTGCTGATTTTATTTGCTTCTCTGAAATTGTCGTAGAGTTTAAAGCTCTAACAAGACTGACTTCAACCGAAGAATCACAGGTCTTGAACTATCTCAAGGCGACGGGATTTTATCGTGGCCTGTTAATAAATTTTGGCACAAAAAGCCTCAAGTACAAACGCTTTGTCTGGGGATATCCAGACAAAAAAATCTGCAAAATCTAGATAATCTGTGGAAAATATTTTGCCTCGAAAAATCATTCACCTCGATCTGGACGCTTTTTACTGCGCGGTTGAAGAAAATCACGATCCTTCACTGCGCGGTAAAGCCTTTGCTGTAGGAGGCAGACCAGAAGAACGCGGCGTGGTATCATCCTGTTCATACGCAGCACGGGCAAGCGGTGTCCGGTCAGCGATGCCAATGGGACGCGCCCTGGCTCTTTGCCCTGAACTGAAAATTGTTCCTGGAAAACATCACTTATATGGCGAGGCATCGAAGAAGGTAATGGCACTATTACGAGAGGTTACCCCTCTTGTGGAACAGATCTCGGTGGATGAAGCTTTTTTGGATATCAGTGATCTGCCA
>NZ_CEYOSI010000082.1:8419-10645 GCF_982879505.1 Candidatus Desulfolinea nitratireducens | reverse complement strand
GAAGTCATCGGAAAGCGGTTGCAAACCCAAATTAAGAATGAGCTTGAGCTCTCCTCATCTATTGGTATCGCGACGAATAAATTAGTCGCGAAAATTGCAAATGATGTCGGCAAAAAAGCAGGACAACCTGGTTTCTCCCCCTTTGCGACAACAGTAGTTCCAGCGGGGCGGGAAGCTGAATTCTTATCTCCGCTGCCCGCCGGGATGCTCTGGGGCGTGGGGCCAAAAACTGAACAGAAACTGGCTGAAATGGGAATAAATACGATTGGGGAAATTGCTAATTGGCCTGAAAAAGATATTTCCCAAAGATTTGGCGAGCACGGACGAGATCTCTCCCGTCATGCCCGCGGCATTGATACACGTCCGATTATGACCGAGCGCGAAATTAAATCAATCAGCCAGGAAACGACTTTTCACCGTGATATTAGCGATGATGGCAAAATTGAGAAGACACTGCTTGCTTTAACCCAAAAAGTGGCACGACGCTTACGCAAAGCAGAGCTGGGTGGAAAAACCGTAAAACTTAAGATTCGCTGGAGCGACTTTACAACCCTCACACGTCAAAAAACGCTGCCAACAATCTCTGATAACGACCCTGAGATCTTTGATGCCGCCCTCTCTTTGCTAAGGAATTTACGTCCATCCGGAAAGCCCGTGCGTTTGATAGGGGTTGGCGTAAGTGGTCTGGGACCTCCTCTACGGCAACTTTCACTATGGGATCAGAATATTGAAGAATCACGCGAATTGCAAAAGGTTTTGGATGAGTTACAAAAGCGTTTTGGGGAAAATATCATTAAACGTGGAAGTAAAATCAAGGATTAATAGTAATCATAGACTATAATAGGGGTAATAATCGCAATTTTCTCGGGAGTATTCCCATGACCACGCTCAGTTTCACAAAAGAAATCACGGAATTATACGCGCCATCTGCTCGGCGGGTGGATATCGTTAATGTACCCGAGATGAAATTCGTGATGATTGACGGCCAAATCGAAATAGGAGGGGAAACCTCTACATCTGAAGCTTTCCAGGATACCTTGAACGTACTCAATGGGATTTCTTTCACATTAAAATTTATGTCCAAACTTGACCGAAAAAATCCGGTCGACTATAACACCATGCCATTGGAGGGATTATGGCAGCCATCCTCAAAAAAGGATTTTAAAAATAGGAGCGATTGGAAGTGGACATTAATGATGGTGCAGCCCAGTCATATCACCGATGAGATGTTCGAGAGCGCCATTGATAGTTTGAAGAGAAAACGCGGCGAAATCCCCGCCTTGACCCTGGCGCGTTTCGAGCATTTCCATGAAGGGCTGGCAATGCAAATTATGCATGTCAGTTCTCCCGGGTTGGTTTCGATGACCTTCGAGCGGATGAAAGATTTTGCCAAAGATGAGGGTCATAAATTGCGCGGACTTTTTCACGAAATCTATCTCAGCGACCCACGCCACACCAAGCCAGAAAAACAGCGCACAATATTGCGTCATCCGATAAAATAAATTTCTTGAATGAATTAAGCGATAAAGCAGATGACAGTCATAACTGATTCCATTCGCATTGATACGCAAGGCAATGCGGATAGTTACAATATCACAACAAATGTCGTAGAAGTATTGGCAAATAGTGGTATCCAAAACGGGATCGTAACCATTTTCACCCCATCGGCAACCAGTGGATTGACTACCATTGAATATGAAAGCGGTTGCCTAAGCGATTTTCGCCGTCTAATGGATGAACTGGCTTCACCGGAAAAAGGATATGCCCATGAAGAGCGGTGGCATGATGGGAACGGTCATTCTCATGTCCGGGCAGCGCTGCTAGGCCCCTCGATAACGATCCCCTTTGTAAATCAGGAACTCACCCTCGGAACCTGGCAGCAGGTTATGTTCATCGATTTTGATACACATCCACGCCAAAGAGAATTGATCGTGCAAATCATTGGAGAATAAAGTAGCAGGAGATTTATATGAGCGATAAAAAGAAGTTTGAAGTGGAAGAAATTGTTGCAGAGGAATATCAGTATATTGCTCAAACGGCTTTTCAGGCAAACGAAGACCGCGCCCGTGTAACAACTTTTTATCTGGTCAGTGTTGGCAGCCTTTTTGGTGCTTTTTTGGGAACAACACCAACCACTGAAAAGACAACGCTGTGGTTTTTTGCAGGTCTTTTTCTATTTCTATCCTATTTTGGAATTCTCACATTGCGCCAGTTAATTCAATTAAG
>NZ_CEYOSI010000082.1:0-8409 GCF_982879505.1 Candidatus Desulfolinea nitratireducens | reverse complement strand
AGCCCGCGCCATGAACCAGATCAAGGAATTTCTGATCAAACAAAATAAAGATCTGGGTAAGGCATTTCGCTGGCAATCAAAAACCCTCCCTGATCCCTATAAACCAAAAAGCATTTCTTATTTCCTTGCCCAACAAGTTGCCATGCTTGGCGCAGTCACTTTCGGCGCGATGATTTTCTATGCGACATTGGCAATCAATAAAAATTTTCAAAATGATCCCCTGCTGCTCTTTGGGGCCGGCATTGGGGGGATATTTTTTCTAATTTTCCAAATGATGCTTTATCGTAAAGAACTCAGCGCTTCCAAGGAGGAATAAATGGGACAGGATCACAGCTCTCGTGAGGCAAAATCTGTTTTTTTGCGATTTCCTAAATGGGTAATTGGCATTATTGTTGTGCTGGCATTGATATGCGGAATCCTTTGCCTGGGGATATTTGCCCTGCCTGCGCTGGGATTTTCTCTCCCCGAAGAGATATTAGCTCGTTTGGAAAGCTACGGGGTTCTTGATGGATCGGAAAGTGAACCAGAGGGTTTGGATAGTGTTATTACAGACATGCTTAATTTGCGCGGGGAAGGCAATGCCGATCCAAAATTGGATGCAGGAGCCTGCATACCCGCACATCTTTATGGGCCACCAGAATTGAATAGTAATAATATATCGGGAAATGAAAATATAGTTTGGATTGAGTTTTTAGAACCAACCCTTGATGAGCTGCCATGGAAAATGAATATGCAACACCCAGATATATTTGAAGAGGGAGAATATCAACTTCAAATCTTTTCAAAAACCGCTCTCGAATTTTCTGAGGCAAAATGCCAGGTCCAAAACGGAGTATTGAACTGCTCATTCAACGGATTTACACCACGCCTTTCCAACACCCAGGTAGATGTTATCGTCACGAAGGACAATTGCGTAGTGGCTTCCTTCTGGGGTACGGTTTCAGAAGGGGACGATAAACAGGCCGAAAATAACGGTAGCCAGCCTGGGGGCACAGATGCACCTTCAGTGGAAGTTGGCGAAAGTTGTATACCGGTCGATCTCCAGAATGCGCAATTGGCTTCAAATGACTCATCCATCCTGAATCTTGGTGAGATTGATTATGGTGGCAATCTCGATTTAAAGGACTCCTTCACTGAAAACGGTCTTGAAATAAAAAATACCTTTTCTCCCACTCCTTTATGGAACGAATCCGGCCAATTTGAAGAGGGCTATCAAATCCATATTTTTGAGAATCTTGCGAATACTGATACCGCTAAAGAGCATCAAAATAATGTGGATTGCTCCTTGGGAAATGGTTCTTTAACCTGTGAGCTGGCAGCACTTTGTCCTTACGGTGAGGGTGTTTGCAGCAATATTATTGTTGTTTCGCAAGATGACTGCATCAGGGGCGCTTATCAATATCTAATTCGTGATCTTGATGAAAATCCAAATTCGACTGCCGATGCGCGTTGTACTCTCTATAAAGGGATGGAGATGGAATTGGCCTGGCCTGAATGGAAGAAAGACTCCCCCATGCCTGTGACAATTAAGATGCCAGGTGGCGTACCTGGACTGGAAATAGCTTTCCCGGACGATGTAGAGCCTTGGGAATATTCACTCAAAATTGGTACAAGCCTATCAAATGACTGTACTTATCAGGGCTACAAGGAAAAACTGCATTGCGCCATTGTAGTCTCCGAAGGATACTCAGAATCAGTGCAGACTCTTTCCTTATTCGTAAATGGCTGCTCCACCCCAATTCTTTATAAAGATAAGGCCTATTTGCCTGAAATGCAAAAATAAATAGTCAGTCAAACCCTTGCCATCAAACTCCATCCCCAGTAAAATCGGCTTCATATTTCTGGTGATGGAGTTCACCTTTAACCGCCTGATGGCTGATGACTCCTATGGCAGCAAACATCGAAATACGGAGAACGGCATATGGGCACTTTTCTTTTAATTGGCATGGGGGGCTTTCTCGGCGCGATCATGCGCTATGCACTGAGCGGCTTTGTACAGAGTTGGTCAAAAACGCCCCAATTTCCGCTCGGGACATTGGTAGTCAATCTCGTTGGTTGCCTGTTGATCGGAGTGCTGGCCCAACTGGCCGAGGCCCGCAATATTTTCACCCCCGAAACCAGCGCACTCGTCTTTCTCGGATTTCTGGGCGCCTTCACCACTTTTTCCACCTTTAGTTCTGACAGTTTCAATCTAATCAGCGAAGGAAATAATCTTCTTTTTTATCTGAATATTGGAGTCAGTGTCATCTTTGGTCTTGGTGCAGTCTGGCTCGGTCGCACTCTGACCGCCTTCCTTACAGCCTAACCCAACTCCTGGTATAGAAACCAGCTCCCTTTGCGGTCGTCCACGTTTTTACTTTCACGGTCATAATAGATCTCAAAAACCCGCCCCCCTTCCACACACACGCGGAAAAAGAATCTCCCCACCCCCCAGGACCCTTTAATGGAAGCCGCCGCTGCGTGGCCCGGACTCATATTCCTCTTCATCCGCCCACGACGTTGATAATCCCTCCGCTCGCTCAACAACTCGACCACCCGAAAATCTTCCTCCCGCCAGGTGAATCCATCCGGGCAGGGAGGTGTCTTCTCAAAAGGCGGCGGCGTATCGTACCTGACCTCAACTTGCTCGGCAATAAATTGAATTGGTTCCAAATTCATCGTTTTTTTCACTATTAGATACAACCCACTTAAAAGTGCGTTGCACATTCGTTATTGTTCGCAACTTCCATCAAACCCTTGCGTAAGTAATTATAGCAAAAACCATAAGGAGAATAACTAATGACCGAAAAAATAAAACGCTTATACCGCAGCACCAACGATATCATGCTCGCCGGTGTCTGCAGCGGATTAGCCGAATATGCCAGCCTCGACCCGACCGTAGTACGTCTGCTCTTTGTTATGGCCTTCTTTTTCACCGGCCCTGGCATCCTGCTGGCCTACCTGATCCTGATGATCGTCGTTCACACAGAACAGATCACCTCATAAACTTGTCCTCGTTCCAACAGAAAGCCTCAAGCGAGATCTGCTTGAGGCTTTCTGCGTTTATTCCTCAAAACGTTCTCCCCCTATAAATGTGGGGAACTAGAGGAGGGGGCAAAACCCCCATCTAACCTCCCCCGCGTGCGGGGGAGGAATAACATTCATTTCTTAGTCTTTCGCCAGCGATAAAAAGACATCCTCCAAGGTCGGGTCGCCCCGGTCAAGAGAGGAGACATCTATTTTCGCAGTTTTGAGTGCCCTTTTTAATTTCGTAGCCGTAATTCTCGGATCAGTGATGACCCGCAAATGGTTTCCAGCCAATCCTGCGCGCTGAACACCTTCAACCCCGGAGAGCGCTTCCAGCGCTAATTCCAATGGTGTTGCGTAAAGATCCCAAACAGGTCCGGAGAGAGTCTCCTCCTTAAGCTTGGCCGGGGAATCCATCGCCAGCAATTTCCCATCCCGCATGATGCCAACCCGCTCGCAATACTCGGCTTCGTCCATATAATGCGTGGTCACAAAAACAGTCGTTCCCTCATCAGCAAGATCGTAGATCAAATCCCAGAATACGCGGCGGGCGTTCGGGTCCACACCGCTGGTGGGCTCATCCAAAAAGAGCAATTTCGGTTGATGCACCAGAGCAATGGAGAGCGCCAGACGCTGCCGCCAACCCGCTGATAGATCGCCTGTATTTTCGCGCTCATAACCCGTCAGCCCGACCCGTGCCAGAGTTGCGTTTAAACTATTTTTATCCCTTACGCCATATACGCCACCATAAAATTCGATATTTTCCCAAACGGTCAGGTCATCGTATAAGGCAAATTTCTGTGACATATATCCTGCACGGGCGCGTACCTCTTCTGTTTGGCGGAATGCATCATATCCAAGGACAGTTGCCTGACCTTCGGTAGGTTCCAGCAATCCCAGCAACATCCGGATGGTGGTGGTTTTTCCCGATCCGTTCGGTCCAAGATAGCCAACCACCTGACCCTGATCGACCTTGAAAGAGATATGGTCAACAGCAATAAAATCGCCAAAAAGGCGAGTCAAATTCTCTGTGATAATGGCAGGTTCAGGCATCTGCAATCTCCGAAGAAGTCAGGGATATAAAGACGTCTTCCAGAGTAGGTGGGATAATACGTACATCCTCCACTTTTAAACCTCGACCAGCAAGTTGATCCGGTAAACGGTTGAGTACTGCCTCAGTTTTCCCAGTGGCTACGCGCAAATGAAGGCGGTCGCCGAAGGCGTGAACCTCGAGAATATCCTTATCCATAGCGGCAGCCAGCCGCAATTCCCGGAGCGGTTCGCCGCGCAACTCGAGGATGCTTCCCTCGAGCGCCGACCGCAATTCGGCTGGTGTCCCCGATTTTAGGAGACTACCATCCCGCAAAAAACCCAATCGTCCACAGCGGGCTGCCTCATCCATATAGGGGGTGCTGATAAGAACCGTCAGACGTTCATCGGAAACGAGACGGATGATCAGCTGCCAGAAATCCTGTCGTGTAACGGGATCAACTCCGGTGGTTGGCTCATCAAGTAAAAGGATTCGCGGTCGATGGACAAGCGCACTCGCCAACCCCAGCTTTTGTTTCATCCCACCCGATAGCTGTCCGGCACGTCGCTCTTTGAATCCCGCCAGACCTACAAATTCAAGAATATCCATACTGCGAGGCAACCACTCCTCCGTAGACAGTCCCCGTACTTCGGCAAAAAAACGGATATTTTCCAATACAGATAATTCTTCGTAAAGCGAAAACCGCTGTGAAAGATAGCCTATCCTGGCACGGATCTCTTCGCCATGCTGAAATAAATCCATTCCATCAATAGTGATCATCCCCGCATCGGGGAGCATGGCACCGACAAGGAGGCGCAGAGTCGTGGTTTTCCCCGCACCATCTGAACCTACCAATCCATAGATCTCCCCTCTCTCAATATGCAGGAAAAGATCGTTAACGGCATGGTTTTCGCCGAAAGATTTATATAGGCCTTGCGCTTGGATAAGATATTCTGTCACATTAATTCTCGCTAATTAATGAGGCTCGATGATCACAAATGCTTCTTTTTCAGCCAATTTCTCCAATTGCTCCCTGGTAGGCCTTTTTGGTAAAGCATGCACCTTTTGCATGATCAGTCCAAGCATAAAGGGATGCCGCTCAAGTCGCGTTTCAATGAAATCAGCAAAACGGGATTGATCGGTGACAACCTCAGCCTGTCCCTGAAAAGATAGTGACTTCACCCGAATCTCAACATTCGGGTTTGCCTGGATATTACGTACCCAATCCGCTTTCAGACCGCGGGCTGAGCCAAGATAATATTTTCCGTCAATTTTTTCATATTGCAAAGGTGTGACTCTTTTCAAGCCGGATTTTCGACCTGTGGTTGTTAAAAGAAGAATGATTTTGCCAATCAGAGGCCCCAACCCGATCGCATAGAGTCCACGATGAAGTTTTTGGATGGTTTTCATACGCTGCCAGTTCATAAAGTTGTTCCTTTCTCTCGTTTTCCCGTTGGGCCGTTGGACCGTTATCCCGTTGGGCCGTTGGACCGTTATCCCGTTGGGCCGTTGAACAACTGGGATCGTTAGGGGAGGTAGTCTACGCCTTTTTCGCGAACGCCGAGGGGGGGAGGGTGAGATTTTAGATAGGCGATAAAACGCACAAGTTGGCGCAATGCTTTATCGGCAAGATCAAAAGCCTGGGCAAATTGCCCCTTTGCAATATAGGATTGGTCAAGCGCAATATAGAGTTGGCTTCGAACTTCGCCAGCTGAGGCTTTCGCAATACCTAGGTAACGAATAAATTGTGCCTGGGTTTGGCTTTCAAAACCTTCGGCAATATTGCTCATCACTGAAACTGACGCGCATCTGATTTGATCTCTCAATCCAAAATCGCGAGAAAAATCTCCTTGTGATGAAAATTCATAGATCAAGTTTGTCAATTCACGAGCTGTTTTCCATGCTTCGATCTCTTCAAATCTTGAAATCGTGGGCATACAACCTCCAATGGAATGACGAGCCAACCGGAAAACGGGTTGACAGGCTAACGAAAGGAAAGGTCCCCAGGCATGCCGGGTTTTAACTTCCTTTCCGGATCTGTCACCTTCAGCTTGATGGCATAAACAGTACTGCTGCGCCCTTCCACAGTCTGGACATTGCGTGGTGTATATTCGGCAGTATTGGCGATAGAAATAACGCTTGCAGAAAAACTGTCATCAGGGAAGGAATCGACCTTGATCTCAGCCTGCTGCCCCAGCGAAATTTCACCGTAGCGATCCTCAGGTACATAGACTGTGATGGTCAAATCAGCCAGGTTGGCGATGGATAGAACTGTAGCTCCAGGCTGAACAAATTCACCTGGCTCCACATTACGCGTCAGAATGGTCCCACTGATCGGAGAATAAACCGACAGTTTGGTCATTTGTGCATCAATCAAATCCAGATTAGCTTCTGACTGTTGGTGTGAGGATCGGGCTTGTTCAAGTGCGTTTATAGCGCTGATTACCGCCGGTGATTCCGCGCCAGTTTCAAGGATAACCAGATGAGCAGAGGCCACGTCATAGCGCTGTTGGGCAACAACAACCTTGCCGCGCGCATCCTGCACATCATTTGCTATCTGGCTATTGATTAAATCAAAATATGCTGCTTCGGCGGCGTTTAGTTCATCTTCAGCCTCATTATAGGCATCGTAAGCGGCATCACGTAATCCACCACCCTGGGCGGCATACTCTGATTGAATTTTGACATCCTGGGCAACGAGGAATGCGGTCCGGGCGAAACTCAGGCGTTTTTCAGCATCAAGAAAATCGGCGTTATCCAAATCTATGATAACTTTTTCCAATTCTATTCTTGCATCAGAAAGGGCGGTACCGGCCGCCTGGACCTCCTCCTTTGCTGCATCAATTTGCTCTGGTTTGAGAAAATACCAGAGAGGATAAGTGAACTCATCTGGCGCAGAAAAGCGCCAATCTGTGGCCGTAGAGGCTTGTTGCGCGATCACTGCATTTTGCAAAGCCAGATCGTAATTATGCTGCGCGGTCTTCAAGGCGATGTTGGCGGCATCCACATGAGCCGAAGCGACTGCTCGTTGTGCAATCAGCAAACTATCATCCAGGTGGAGAAGCGGTGTGCCAGCCTCCACGATATCGCTTTCTTCGGCTAAAACTGCGGTCACCTTGCCAGCCAACTCAGGTGATATATCAACAGTGGTAACTTCAATTGTGCCAGAGGCAGTTAATCCGCCATTATTCTCAGCAAACATCTTCTGTAAACCAAAATAGCTTGCAACCAACACAGCTAGAAGCAAAACGACAATTACAGGGACAGGGGGGCGTTTCTTATGCATAGGAACTCCTAATCAAGTCGTTTGCGGAAGCGCATGGCTGCCGCACCCATGATGCCAACACCAAAAATGGCGAGGGCTATGATCTCATTTTGCAGGGCTGCTGCTCCAACCCCTTTCAGAAGCAGAGACCGAATAATGACCAGGTAATAGCGCAAAGGTATTATGGAGGAAACCCAGCGCAAAACTGGTGGCATAGCTTCAATTGGGAACAAAAAACCAGATAGAAAAATTGCTGGTAAAAGCGTCATCCAGACAGTCATAAAGGCTTCCTGCTGTGTATTGGCAGTGGTTGAGGCAAATAAGCCAATTCCCAGGCCAGAAAGAAGCAGTAATCCAGACGTGCCAATGATCAGACCCAGATCACCACGCACCGGCACTTTAAACCACAGGTTACCGATCGCCAGCACGACCAGGGTATCAAAAAGAGAAAGGATCACGTAAGGCATCAGCTTTCCTACGACCAATTCCCATGAACGGATAGGTGTGACGATCAACTGCTCAATAGTGCCACGTTCGCGTTCACGGACAATGGTCGTAGCCGTCAGAATGGATGTGATCGCAAAAAGGATCATCCCGATCACACCGGGGATCATGAAGTAGGCACTGTCCAGATCGGGGTTGTACCAGACCTGCGTGCGGACTTCGAGGGGGGGATTGAATTCGGCGCTTCGTCCGGTGCGAGCGGCTTGCTCCTGCATTAATTTGGTGGCGTGCGACTGCCCGATCAGCCGTGCGGTTGAGAGCGCCGTTCCTCCAACAGTTGAATCGGAACCATCCAAAATCATCGCCACTTGAGCATCTCCTTCAAGCAGACGCTGGCTATAATCCGGTGGAATAATGAGCGCAGCACGCGCTTCGCCTCTTTCGATCAGATCACGAACTTCCGCATCTGAGCCAATATCGTAGGCGATCCGAAAATAGTCTGCAGAACGGAAGGCATCCAATAAGGCCCGTGATTCCGGACTGCGACTCTGATCCCAAACGGCGATGGGCACATTGCGAACATCAGTTGTCGCCGCATATCCCAGCAGAAATAACTGCATCACCGGAACTACGAGAATCATTGCCAAAGTACGTGGGTCTCGGA
>NZ_CEYOSI010000081.1:0-14422 GCF_982879505.1 Candidatus Desulfolinea nitratireducens | reverse complement strand
TGTACATATGGACAATGGCTGGGACTCGGAATTAGCAGTCAAAAATATTGAGGAGACTCTCAAACGCCTTGAGATAGATTTGCATACCGAGGTTCTGGATTGGGAAGAATTTCGGGGTTTGCAGGCTGCCTTTCTCAAAGCATCTACCCCCGATTCGGAGATCCCAAGTGACCATGCTATTTGGGCAGTAATTGGCGACCTTGCTGAAAAACTGAAAGTAAAATACATCCTCTCTGGCTTCAATGTGCGCACAGAAACCCATTTGCCGAGTGCCTGGTCGCAGGGGCATTTTGACTGGAAATATATCCGTAGCATCCAAAAGCGATTTGGCGACGGGAAACTTAAAACTTTTCCACACATCCCCTTTTTGACCTATTATCGCCGCTTACAAACCCAAAAACGTGTCGATATTTTGAATTATATTGACTTCAATAAGACTGCCGCGATGACTTTTTTGGAAAATGAGCTAGGCTGGCGTTATTATGGTGGAAAGCACCACGAATCTATTTATACACGCTTTTATCAGGGATATATCCTTCCTGTAAAATTTGGTTACGATAAACGTCGTTCTCATCTATCCAGTTTGATTTGTTCAGAGGAAATCAAACGCATTGATGCCCTGGAAGAAATTAAAAAACCGACTTATGCACCTTCTCTTCTGGAAGAAGATCGAGAATATGTTGCGAAAAAATTGGGTTTGGTCCAGGATGGGTTTGAAGAAATTATGAGTTTGCCTAAAAAATCTTTCAGCGATTACCCATCCTATGGTCGCATCCTTGAAAGTCCATTTTTCAAGCGGAGTTATGATTTAATGCGCGATCTGTACCGATTACGCCAGAAAAAACAACATCAGGTTATCCCTAAATAATGCGAATCGCCTATATTTCCCTCCACTGGCCTCGCACTTTCTCCAGTGGTGTTGGGAAGAAGATTGATCGTCATATCAAAACATGGAAATCTATGGGGCATGATGTCTGTCTTTTTATGCATACTGCAGACGAAGATACCCCAGATTTGCTCCCCGGCGAAAAATTCTTTTATCCAATCCAATCAGGAACCCTGCAACGCGAAATTGGACGTATTCACGCGGCCATAGAAATGCTTCGGGCAATAGAACGTTACCAGCCGGATATTATCTACCTCCGCTATGGGATCTATGTTTATCCTGTTCATCGCCTTGCAACCATCGCCCCGGTAATTGAAGAAATTAACACGAACGATGTTGAACAGCATAAAGAGTTGGGCATACTCTATTCCTTATACAATCGCTTCACGCGTGGAATTTTACTCAAATCTGTTAGTGGCCTAAGTTGTGTCTCCAAAGAATTAGCCAAAATATCTAGGTTTAGAAGATTTAAGAAACCTACGAAAATAATTGCCAATGGTGTTGATTTAAGAAAAATCATCCCATTGGATGCGCCAAATAATAAAATTCCAAGAATAATCTTTATTGGTGGCCCCGGGCATAGCTGGCATGGTGTGAATAAGATCGTTGAACTCGCTAAAAGGTTTCCTGATCTAAAAATAGATATGATTGGCTATAATACCCTGTCAGATGGTGCGCCCTTACCAGATAATCTTATTTTGTATGGCTATCTTTCCTCAAAAGAATATTTGGCTATATTTGCCCTCGCTGATGTAGCAATTAGCTCGCTGGCCTTGCACCGTGTTAATCTTTTGGAAGCATCGCCTCTTAAAAGCCGCGAATACCTCGCCTATGGCTTGCCCATGATCTTGGCCTATAAGGATACTGACCTTGATGCCCTCGACTTTGATTTTCTACTTAAAATCCCCAACCGAGAAGACAATATCACCACCCATGGTAAACTTATCCGCGATTTTGCATATCGGATGCGTGGCAAACGCGTGAACCGTGAGGCAATAACTCCCTATATTGATACTCAGCTAAAAGAACAGCAGAGATTGGCATTTTTTGAAGAAATCATCGAGCAGGCAAAAAAGAAAAATTACTAATTTTGAAAGCACCCTTCTATGGATAAAAGAACATCTGTTATTTTAAGGCGTATTATTTTTATTGTTATGGTGATATTTCTTATAGCGGTTTTTGTAGAATTTCACAATATTACTTGGGGAACAGGAAACTGGTTGGGAGAATTCTCCATCAAATGGGGTTTGGGATTTGCCGCCTTTACTATATTCTTAATCTCTCTGCTTGGTATTTTATGGCTTTCTCTCTGGCGGCATGAAGCATTGCACTCATCCACCGAACGGATTATTTCATTCCGCCAAAGGTTAATTTATTCTCGTTGGATAATTGCTCTTTTCCTTCTCATTCTCCCTGTTTATTTTTTCCAATACACCCTGTGGGGACTTGTCTTCACAGGTATTTATTTCCGGCTTTTCATCTGGGCGATTCTTATCCTACTCTTGGCAATTCTCTTTACCGGAAAAGAAAAGAGCTTAATTACCTGGCAGGCTCTACAGGTGGGTGTTCTCCTTTCGGGAACCAGTTTTGTTATAGCCAGTGTTTTTTCCAACGTTACCAACTACCCCTTCAACCTCTATTGGTCTGATGGCAACCGGCTCTGGGACTACTCGATTATGTTCGGTCGCCGCCTTTATAATTACCCACAAGATCAACCGCTTAGTGCATTCATCTCCCCCGGCAGACAATTTTTATGGGGGCTACCATTCCTCCTGCCAAAGACGACTATTCTCTTTAATCGTTTTTGGAGTGCTTTGGTTTTATCACTCCCCTATGTGGTTTTAGGGTGGGTTGCTTTCAAAACAGAAGGAACCAGAAAAAAAGATTGGCTTCTGGTGGGTCTTTGGGCATTTCTCTTTCTTAATCAGGGACCAATTTATAGCCCCCTCGTTCTAAGCGCGATTCTAGTGGCGATTGCCTGGAGACGCCCACTATGGCTGGCGATACCTCTCGTTGCCTTGGCTGGATATTATGCAGAAATAACTCGTTTCACATGGGAGTTTGCGCCCTCTCTGTGGGCGCTAATGCTTGAGATGAGTGGTATCCCGCTCGAAGGAGTGCGTTTCACCATTCGCAATTGGGGGCGCTCTATTGTCTTAGCTATCTCAGGAATATCAATTTGGTATCTTTGGCCTCTTGTTCAAAGAATTTGGGGAAACCGTGCGAGTGAAACTTCCAATGCACTTTCCGAGTTGACTGATACTTTGGCGGGGACTGTTGCCAGTGCACAAGGCTCGGTCTCATCGCAGCCTCTTCTTTGGTATCGTTTACTGCCCAATGAGACCTACCCGGAAGGAATCTTGGGAGGTTTGTTCATTGCCATTTTGCCACTAACGATCTTGCTAATTTATTTACTGCAAAAAACACATTGGCAAATATCACTTTGGCAAAGGTTGGCGATTCTCGGCCCACTTTTGGCCTTCCTCATCGTCGGTTTGATTATTAGCACCAAGATCGGTGGTGGAAACAATCTCCATAACCTCGATATGTTTCTTATTGCACTGTTCTTTGTCGCTGTAATCGCCTGGAAAAATGGGGGAAGTGAGTGGTTTGCTCAATCAGCGCAACACCCATTATGGATAAAGGTCACTCTTATTCTTCTGGTAGCTTTGCCTGCACTACCTTCCTTGTCTGGAGTGCGACCAAATTTATCTCTCACCACCGCAGAAATAGAGCAAGTCAAAATCCTGGCAGATACAGAAATCGTAGAGGGATTACCTCCCATCGACGAAATAAATGATGCGATTTGGTATATTCGTTACGCAATAGACAATGCTGAAGAAGGTGGAGAAATTCTTTTCATTGATCAACGTCAACTTCTTACTTTTGGCTATGTGCCCAAAGTCCCCCTTGTGTCGGAATACGAGAAAAAACGCATGATGAATGAAGCGATGTCTGGCAGCCAAGCATATTTCGATCCCTACTATCAGGATCTCGCAGATCAGCGCTTTAGTCTTATTATTACCGAACCACTTAAAGTATATATCAAAGATGAGGAAAGTGTTTTTGGCGAGGAAAGCGACGCCTGGACAAAATGGGTCGCTGCACCAACCTTATGTTATTACGAACCCCTTGAAACACTACGCTCTGTCTATATACAACTCCTTGTGCCGCGCCAAGAGCCGCTTGATTGCTTACCCAACCTCCCATGAACTTAAAATATCTCATCCCTCGCCTTGCCCGCCATTTTCTTCCCGAAAAGATCGTTCGCTTTCTTCTCTTGCGCGGCTGGATCATCCGCCCAGGCATCGAGACCCAAAACCCGGAGGACGCCGCTGAACAGTATTGCCTTGAATTGGAAGGTGAAAACGTTCATCTTGAAGGGAAAAAGATCCTGATCTTTGGATATGGCGGGCGCTTTGCTCTCGGTATATCCTTGCTCCGATTGGGTGCAGCGCATGTGATTTTGAGCGATAAATTTGCCCCGCCCGATGACACATATAATTTGAGCTTGCTTCCATTAAATGAAAAATATCTCAAGGCCGGGCAGGGACATGTGACCCTGCGTCCAGAGTGGATAACACTCAACGAGAATGATATCCGCTCGGTCGCGAAGCGATCTGAAATTCCCCAGGTTGATATTGTTCTCAGTTCATCGGTTTATGAGCATCTTGCTGAAGTGGATGAGATCACACAATCCCTTGCTGCGCTGACAAAGCCTGAGGGAATTCAGCTGCATTATGTCGACCTGCGAGATCATTTTTTCAAATATCCTTTTGAGATGCTCTGTTATTCAAAAAAAGTTTGGTATGGCTGGCTGAACCCATCCAGCAACCATAATCGTTTTCGAGTATGGGACTATCGTAAAGTCTTCGAACGCTATTTTAATAATGTGAATCTTGTAGTGACCGAGCGCAATCAAACAGCATTTGAAGCTGCCCTCCCGCGTATTCTCCCTGAATTTCTCAGTGGGAATTTGAGCGAAGACAGTGTCACGATTATCAAAGTGATTGCTCGCCAGCCAAGGCAATGAAAATGAAAACTTCAATCTTCTTCCAGAAATACGAAAAATGGACCCCGATTCTTTTGGCATTACTTTTTATACTGTTAACAGCCTCGGGGCTTGCAACCATGCACAATCCCGATGAATTGGTACATCGCGTGGAACATGCGCTAGGAGGCTGGTGGGAATTTGATGAGACAAATTTCGACTATCCCTCGTTGCCAAAATATGTCATGTTCGGTGTGGGAAAAATCGTTTACGCACTCGATTACGCAGATGATTTTAAAAACGTGGCTCGCTTTCTTTCCGTGCTTTTGGGTGCAGGGACGATTTATCTCGTTTATTTAATTGTTAGAAATATGGGGGGAGGGATTCTTGCGAGTTCTTTTGCCTCGCTTTTCCTGCTCTCAAATCATATTTTAGCGATCAACGCTCGCTTTGCCCATAACGATCTTTACCTGACATTCTTTTTGACGTTGACGGTTTATTTTCTGGTTAAATACCAAAAAACGATGTTAAAAGGCTGGCTTTACGGAGCTTTTTTTTGCGTTGGTTTAGCGGCATCCAGCAAATATAATGGCGGTGTATTTCTTCTTGTTCCATTGCTTATTTATGTGTACAGCGAAGGGAAAAAGCTCTATCTAGAGAAGTTTCGCACACTTGAAACTTTATTTATTGCAATAACCTTATCCTTTCTAGGGTTTGCATTGGGGACCCCAAAAGCTCTTTTATGGATGTCCTATTATTTCAAGAGAGTTATCCCCGTACTTTCAAACCATGCTAGCTACGGGAAAACAGCTGAGAGTGTGACTGGTTTGTTTGGGCAATGGGGAATAATGAAAACCACGCTTGGTGCGCCAGCATACTACCTTTTCTTGTTGGCTTTTCTATATTTTGCAATCAAATTCTTTTTGAGTTTGAGACGATCTGAGGGTAAAGAAAATAAGAATCTGACACCCCTCATTCTCCTGGCCATCCTTGTTTTTGATTTACCAATCATGGTTTCCTATAATTATCAGGCTCGCTTCTTTATTCCCCTGATGCCCTTTTTCGCAGTTCTTGCCGCACTTTTTATCGATGACTTGCAAGCCCATATTCAAAAGAGCAATTATAGTAAATATCATATTCTTCTACCCCTTGCATTAGGGCTAATGATCTTTTTCTCTTTCCTGCGTGTGCTCAGTGTGAGATTATTGATTGAAAATGATCCTAGAAATGTAGCGAGTGAGTTTATCGCTACGCTCCCCTCTGGAACAAAACTTGAATACACAATGTATCCGCCAGAAATCCCAGCGAATCATTTTGAAGATGAATACTCATACCCGATTTTTTTTACGAAATTTGAGGGCCAGGAAGTTCCCGAAGTGGGATGGGGAAAGCCCTATAAAAAGTTTAACGAGGGAGAAGAGGGATTACTTAACCGGGATACGGATTATTTTGTTGTGGATAGCTTCACGTACGCAAGATGCGAGAATGAAGCCATTTATCAGACCAATCCGGTTGAGTGTGATTTTTTTGAAAAACTTTTGGCTGGCGAGACATCTTATCAATTGATCGGAGATTTCAGTTATACACTCCCCAAGCTCCTGCCGCAAATATCGATTAGTTTTGTCAATCCGGAAATTCAAGTTTTCCAGCGAAGCGAGTAATTAATGCCTGATAGAACTCCCCTTTCCTATCGGATTGCAGACCTCCCTGCTGATGATCGCCCACGCGAGCGGCTTGCCAAGCTGGGGCCGCAGGCTCTCAACACAGCGGAATTGATCGCCATCCTGTTGCGCGTTGGAGTGCGGGGAGAGAGTGCTGTGCAGGTGGGTCAGCGTTTATTGCAGGAACTGGATGGTTTGAGCGGATTGCATCGCGCGCCCTTTGACGAACTCTGTGCCCAGCACGGGATCGGTGAAGCCAAAGCTGCCCAGATCAAAGCTGCGATAGAGTTGGGGCGGCGGCTGACTTTGGAAGCCCCCGAGGAACGTCCTACAATTAATAGCCCGGCGGATGCGGCGGCATTGATTCAATATGAGATGAGCGCGCTGGAAAAAGAAGAGATGCGTGTGATCTTGCTCGATACGCGTAATCATGTTTTGGATATTGTCACTGTAGCACATGGATCGTTGAACTCTGCCCAGATGCGAGTGGGTGAGATTTTCACCCCCGCTGTGAGGCGGAACGCCGCCGCGCTGATTGCTGCTCATAATCATCCCAGCGGGGATTCCACGCCCAGCCCTGATGATGTAGCAATCACCCGCGCCATGATCGAAGCCGGAAAATTACTTGATATCGAAGTTCTTGACCATCTTGTAATTGGGTTGGGGAATTATGTCTCCCTAAAAGAGAAGAAGATGGGCTTTTAATGAAAAAACCGGGGGGCTAAAACCAGCGAACTTTGAAATTTTTAAATTCACCGTGAAATTCTCCCCACTCAACCTCACATTCTTTTACATTTGAAACGGTTGGGCCAGCTTTTACCTTCTCCAGGAATCGTTCAAGGTTTTCTTGTGTTCCCTCAGCGTGAGTTTCAACTTGATCACGGCCCACATTTCGTACCCAACCTGTCAGGTTGAATAAATTTGCATTTTGAGCGACAAAGGCGCGAAATCCGACGCCTTGCACTCGCCCACGCACGCGGATATGCAGGCTGGCCTTCGGCATCTTTTTCTCCATTAATCTCTCTCTTTCCCACCAGAGGTTCTCCTCTTAAATATCCAGGATATCATCATCAGCATTGAAGCTAAGAATATCAAATCCTTGCGTGTCTTCTGTGAAATCGAGGTTGGCGAGAGCCTCTTCAAGATATTCGATCTGCTCCTCTTCCTCATCTTCGTATCGATCAAAGAGACTGAGAAGGAACTCCCGCACATCCTCACCACCGATTTGTGAGAGAGACCAGATCAAAGCCTGGAAAACATCATCATCTTCCTCTTCTGCGAGATTTTTAAGCAGCAAAGGACGGGCGGAGGCAAGGGCTATTTCACCCGCCGCTTTTGTGGCAGCGAGGCGTATGATCTCATTGTCGTCGACCAGGCCTTCGAGGATATTCTCTTCCCAGATCAGGTCGCAGGAACGCCCCATGGCGAAGACTGCGCTTGCTTTCCACATCGGTGCTTCGCGTTCCCAGGCATCTTTGATCAGCGCGGGGATCTCTTCATGGGATGAATATCCCAACGATTCGAGGGCACGCTGTCTGAGCTCGGTTTTCTCTCCGCTACGGGAAATCTGGAGAAGCACGTTTTCTATTTCTTTCAGGCTTTCTTTGAAAATTTCATCCAACTCGCCACGCAAGACGTAGGCTCCCAATGCGGTGATCGCCTCTGCGCGCGGAGCGGTTTCCGGGTCGTTTTTGGTGATTTCTAAAAAGATGGGAACCAGATCCTCGCTTTCGCAATCACTTAATAAGCGGATCGCGGTCGTGCGGATGATGACATCTTCGTCTTTGAGCAAAGCCATCGCCAACATGTCATAGCAAAGCAAAACATCTCTGTTTAGTTCTTTTCTTAAACTAGCCAGGAGCAATTGCTTGCGAGAGAGTGTGATTTGCGGCCAGGCATCCAGCAGGGTTTTTAATTGTCCCGGATCGATATCGGAGAATTGAAAGAGAATATCCCGTGAAAACTCCTGGTTTTCATCTGTTAGTAAATCTACTGCATCCTGAAAGGAAGGTTCTGGAGAAGTCATTTTTGTACCCTAATAATTGTCTCAACCCAATTTTAAGGGATTGCTGTGAAATTTGCAGGATTTATAAAATCCATCACATTGATATAGAGCATAAAGCCAAGGAGGAGCATCATCCCAACCCCGTGGATGATATTTTCAAACTCGGCAGGGACACGCTTTCTGAAGAATAGCTCGGGGATGAGGAAGAAAATCCGGCCGCCATCGAGTGCCGGAAAAGGGAGCAGATTAAAGACGCCTAACGTGATCGTCAGGGTGGCGATCAGATTCAAAGTAAAAAAAGTTGGCGGTGTTGCGGGGGAAGGTGTTGCAGCAGCAGGTTCCTCTGTGCGGCTTTCTATGTCTGCGTCGACCGTTTGCTGGAAGATATTGTAGATGCCTTTGAAGCCAATAAAACGGCCCTCTTCAGGGCTGATACTGCCACGTATGATTTTTGCAGGAAAAACCAGGATCTCTCTGGCGTAGAAAAGCGTTGTTTCAGCGCTAAAACTGAGTGTTGTAAGCAGGGATGGTGATTCGTTGTAGGCATATCCCGGTACGAATCCCAAAGCTCCCTCTTCTGCAGCACGACTGCTGGAAGGTATAGCCATCGTTTCGATGATCTCTTCACCACGTTGGATGGTGAAATTGATGGGCTGATCGAGGTTATCGAAGATCAGGGTGCGCAGCTGGGGTTCACCGTTAATCGTTTCTCCGTCAATCTCCAGGATAACATCGTCCATGAGGAAGCCAGCCTGGTCAGCGGGCGATCCAGGGGTAACTTCAAAGATTTGAACGACCTCAAAGTTGGGAACTCCAATTTGAGAGAAGAGGATGCTGTAGACGAGGAACCCCGTCAACAAATTCATTGTTGAACCCGCGAGAAGAACGGCCAGTCGCACCCATGGGTTGGCTGCTGCAAGACCACCTTTTATTTCAGGATTATTTTCACCTTTGAAGCGATTAAAGCCACCAAAGGGTAACCAATTGAAAGTGAATTCGGTTTCTTTCCAGCGGAAAAGGGAAATCATTTTTGGCGGAAGACCAATCCCAAATTCTTCGATTTCAACTTTAAAAAAACGGCCAACAAAGAAGTGACCAAATTCGTGCACAAGAATTACGATGCCAAAGACAACAATAAAAATCACACCGGCAAGTAGGTTTGTATTCATTAAAAACTCTCTTTTAGATAGATATAAAATGTGGAACAATCTCTCGATTATATCCTGTTTTGTTTTGGGAAAATGAAAGACAGATTAGCTCTCAACCAGCCGCGTTGGCCCGCCAACAGTGGCTGTGAGGACATTATCAACGCCTTCAATATTTGCCAATTTATCTTTTACTTCCCTCATTTTTTTTGTCGGGGTGATGACGTGGACATTCGGCCCCGCATCAATCGTATAGAAGACGGGAAGACCCTCTGCCCGCCAATCACGGACGGATTGCATCACCCGAAGAGTGGACGGCTGCCAATAAAATAGTGCGGGATTTGAGGTCATCATGACCGCATGCATCATATCTGAGTCTAATTCGCAGATCGAAGCAAAGGTGTCAAAATCGCGTTCCAAAATGGCGCGGCGACAGATATCGATGCGACGGGGCACATCGGCTACGCGCCCGCCTTGTAAAGGGCTGGTAGCTGCGAGGGCATGTCCCTGTGTGGAGCCGATGGCTTTATGCCCGCTGCTGATCACGGCGATGCAGTCGGCTAAATCCCAATGCTCGGGGGGCGCGATGGAGAAGGCATAAGAATCTTGATCACTTTCACCTGACTGCCACTCTGTGAATCCGCCAGGGATCGAACGGCAAGCCGATCCTGAACCATGCCTGGCCAAACGAGAGAGGGCTGCCTCATCAAGACTGAGCCCCGCTGCTTTGGATGATGCAAGCGCCAGGGCGGCAAATGCTGCGGCAGAAGAGGCGATCCCTGCACCGGTGGGGAAGGTGTTTTCGCTGATCACTTGAGCGTGAAGAGAAATACCAGCTACTTCACGGACTTCGTCAAGGATTTGGCTGACACGCTGCAAGCCTGCCCCCTGAAGAGTTTTTTCATTAAGGATCAGGCTGTCCTGTTCCAGATCTGCGCGAAAAGTTACCTGCGTTCTGGCGGAGAGCCCGTCCAGATTCATTGAAAATGAGCCGTTGACAGGGATGCGCAAATCCTGATCCCGGTTGCCCCAGTATTTGATAAAGGCGATGTTAGGATGTGCAATAGCGATAGCTTTCATGGGTGGGAGTTTACCATGAAGCTCTAGCAAATCTAATTGGTTTCGAGATTTTATAAGTGATAGAATCACCCTGCATATTCAATGTCAAAAGGAGATCTTATGAATAATCGACGATTTGGCAAAAAGGATTGGCAAGTCAGCGAGATCGGATATGGCATGTGGGGCATGGCAGGCTGGACAGGATCAGACGATGAAGAATCCCTGGCATCCTTGCAGAAAGCTGTTGACCTGGGATGCAATTTCTTTGATACGGCCTGGGGATATGGCGAAGGGCATAGTGAGGAATTGCTGGGAAAACTGGTTCGCAGCAATCCGGACAAGAAGATATATACTGCAACAAAAATCCCGCCAAAGAATTTTGTCTGGCCCAGTCGTCGCGAATTTTCCCTGGATGATTGTTTCCCCCCGGATCATATTGAAGAATACGTCCACAAAAGTTTAAAAAATGCCGGGTTGGAGAAATTCGACCTGATGCAATTCCATGTCTGGGAAGATCATTTTGTCGAAGACGACCGTTGGGCAAAGAAAATGGATGAATTACGCTCGCAGGGTTTGATCGATGCCGTTGGAATCAGTATCAACCGTTGGGAGCCAGGGAATGGGGTCAAAACTGTGCGCAGCGGGTTGATCGAAGCGGTCCAGGTTATCTATAATATTTTTGACCAGAACCCCGAAGATGAACTTTTTCCAGCCTGCGCCGAGATGGATGTAGCTGTCATCGCCCGCGTTCCCTTTGATGAAGGCACGCTGACCGGCAACCTGACCTTGGATAGCAGATGGCCTGAGGAAGATTGGCGCAGCACATATTTTGTACCAGAAAATCTAAAAAGCAGCGTGGAACACGGGGAAGCATTGCGTCCGCTGTTGTCTGAAGAAATGACTATGCCAGAAATGGCCCTGCGTTTTATCTTGAATGAGGATAGCGTCAGCACAATTATCCCCGGAATGCGGAAATTGAATCACGTGGAAGCCAATATCGCCACCAGTGATACCGGGCCATTGTCTGATGAGTTGCATGCAAAGCTGCGCTCACATCGTTGGGATAGAACCCCGACTGAATGGTCCCAGTAGTTTTAAATATCTGGATCGCTGCAATAGAGATGTGAAACCAATCCAGGGTATTGGCAAAACATCTTCACACAGGAATCGAAAACAGGCCAATTTTGGCCTGTTTTGCAGTTAAGCAGTCACTCATCTTGCAGTGACGGTCAGGGGGCGTGGCCGCTATTAATTATTTAATTAATGCGCTATTTGGGGAGTGCATTGGCTATAGCTTTCATGTGAAAAATAGCTACCACTGGCGGTTAAGTTGATCGGTAGCCTCCACGACTAATTTGGTCAGTGTCTCTTGCAGGGCATCCAGATCATTGGAGGGCATCCCGGCTGCGACAATCATGGTCGCGTGTCCGCTGGCGGAAACCCCCTGCCCGGTAACCGTGATACTCGAAGCCGCCAAACCAAGCTGAAAGCCCTCTTCGTAAACTTGCCACGTAGCTCCCGGAACGATCCCGAAAGTTGTTTCGAAGATAGCTTGTGCATCTTCTGAGGTGGTTGGCTGCCCGCCTCCAATCAACAGGCGGTATTTCCCACCGGCATCGTAATTGCAACTGCTCAGTTGATCCTGGGTAACAAGGGTAAATTCGGCACCAACGATGGTATTGAATTGGGCCAGGTCAAAGAGGCTGCAATCCATGATCGCAGGAGAATCTGCGGCAGGGATGGCAATATCTGCATCTGCGGGGGGAGGCGCATCTGAAACGGGAGCAGGTTCCTCATCCGGGGGCGCTTCGACAGGCAGCGGGGTAGCTGGCGGGATATCCTCCTCTCCCATCACCGAAGGTAAAGTGATAAGGCTGCAGGCCAGAGATAATGTCAAGAGAGGTGTGATTACCAGAAAGTATTTTCCTTTGTTCATAGCTGGCTCCTTTAGTTTGATATAACTCAGACTAGTTTTTAATAGACAGAGTAATCGGTTTATTCGTGCGAAGCATACTGAGAATAGCTTTCACGATTTCAACTGCGTTAACAATAATCGCAATCAGCAGCGCAAAGGGAATTATCGAGTCTACCAGATTTGTGAGAGAAAATCCTGTATTGACGTCAATTTGGTTTTAGCAAGCCCTGCGATTCCAACCGGCGAAGCAGGGGGTAGAGCGTACCCTGATCGACTTCCAGCCCCTGATCTGAAAGCCTTTTTAGGAGCGAATAACCGTATTGTTCTTCATCCAGTTGGCTGAGAACTGCCAGGACGATTATACCGCGTCGTAATTTATTGAGTATATTTTTATGCATAATATTGATCTCCGTACAATATAATTTTCAACACTCTACTTATTGCGCATAGTATGCAAGAGGATATCGACTCCTTAATGTTGTAGAATATTGGTTTGAAATATATTTGGAGTAAGAAGGGTGCATTTATGATATAATTTTTATCAAAAAAATCATAAATATCTACTAGTGCCTGCTTTCCTTTCAACTCCAGGAGAAAAATTGAATAACGCCGAATTATTGTCTCTCTATAATACCGATTCACGAGAACGATTGGCTCCTTTTCATCTGGAGCGCCTGGATTATCGTAATCAGGACCGGGAGGCCTTTTACAGTGATTTGGAACGCAACGGACCGAAGTCTGTCACCGAATTCCGTCAGGCATTTGGTTAGGAATAAGGATTTTTATATAATGGATTCGAATAAAAAGGAGAAATAAGATGAAAAGAAAAGCATCAGCAGTTTGGCAGGGCGGTTTACGTGGCGGCAAAGGAACCATGTCATCTGATAGTGGAGTTCTCTCCAAAACTCAATATTCCTTTAGCACACGTTTTGAAGATGGAATTGGCACCAATCCCGAAGAATTGATCGCTGCTGCCCACGCAGGTTGCTACTCGATGGCGCTCTCTGCTGAATTGGAAAAAGCAGATTTGACCCCCGAATCGGTCAGTACGAATGCTACGCTGACATTCGAAAAAACGGATGCGGGTTTCACCATCACAGTCAGTCATCTGGATGTGGTCGCCAAAGTCCCCGGCGTGGACGCTGCTAAATTTGCCGAGATCGCTAATGCGGCCAAACTAGGTTGTCCAATCTCGCGCGCACTGAATGCAGAGATCACGTTGGATGCGAAATTGGCATGATAAGAGAAAGATAATTTATAGACTGGGTCAATGACGTTAGCTCTCTTTGTATAGCGTAAAGGAGAAGAATTATGATTCGAGTATTAGTCAGTTCCTGCCTGCTTGGCCAGCCAGTTCGCTACAACGGTTCAGATGCTCCCAGCGATAAAAAAATTCTTTCCCAATGGCAACGCGAAGGTCGCCTGGTAAATTTTTGCCCTGAGATAGCGGCAGGGTTTCCAACACCACGCCCACCAGCAGAAACTGTGGGTGGAGACGGGAAAATGGTACTTCTTGGACAAGCAAAAGTATTCGAGGATACCGGCGCGGATGTGACCGAGATGTTTGTAGATGGAGCTAAGAAGGCATATTCTTTTTCCAAAAATAAAAACGTAAGATTAGCTATATTGACAGACGGCAGCCCATCTTGTGGCAGTACCTATGTATATGACGGAAATTTTACCGGTGGTCAGGTACCAGGAAAAGGTGTAACGGCTGAGCTCTTAGAACAAAAAGGCATTCGTGTTTTCAGTGAAGATCA
>NZ_CEYOSI010000080.1:0-14529 GCF_982879505.1 Candidatus Desulfolinea nitratireducens | reverse complement strand
AAAAATTAAAAGGTCTCCCTCCTTTTTGCTTACCCCTATTTATTGAGAAGATACATCAGATTGGTAAAAACCTGCGAAAGCCGATCGCCATCTCCCATCATTGAGGGTAAATCCGGCGTATTGATTTGAAGATCAACGTCCTTTTCTTTAGCCCGAAGAGAAAATTTTTCACCTGAATTTCGCAGCAAAGCAGATAAGTCCAGCGGCGCAAATTCCATCTCGACAATCCCGGCATCGAAACGGGCCAAATCGAGCAAATCAAGCGCCAAACGATGCATCCGCCCGGCTTCATCATAGATCACCTGGGCCGCTTGTTGGCGCAATTCGGGCGTCTCAGCCGTGCCATCGAGCAGGGCCTGGGCAAACCCCTGAATGGATGTCAGCGGAGTTTTGAGCTCATGCGACACATTTGCCACAAATTCCCGCTGCGATTGCTGCGTAGTCTGTACTCGAAGGACCATCTCATTAAAAGCCTGCGTCAGCTCCCTGACTTCCTGAGGCCCCCGTTCAGAAATATCGCTGGTCTGAGCAGGCATTGCACGCGCAGCCGTCAATATGCGTTGAAGAGGATCAGCGATCCAGCGCGCCATAACAAAGGCCAAAAGCAACGAGAGCAATAATGCAATTGAGCCCGCGCTCCAAAATGGAGGAAATAACTCATCCCGGACTACTGTCAAAATTTGCACACCAGGGCGTGGCGTCGTGATCAATAAACGTTGACCATTTTCCAGCTTTGAGATCGAGTATAGCCAGGCCCGTCCATTCTCATCACGCAGGGTGATATTCGAACGCAGCGCGCTCAATCGCGGCAGGGTGATCTTACTCTCATCCTCACGTGTATCATAAAGAATTCCACCTTTGGGGTCGAAGATCATCAAACGCACATCAAAATTTTTGTCAGCACGGTTCAAAATTCCCGCCAAATCCCGCCCGGATAATTCCTCAACCTCGTCCTGGCGGGCCAGCACCACCGTCTCAACAGCTTTCATTTTACTGATCGTTTGCCTATAAAGGAGCGGATTTCGTAAAAGGTAGATCGTCAACACGATCAGCACCAATCCCAGCGCAGCGATAATCAGCAAAGCATAGGTCAACCAAAGTCTTGAACGGAGAGATGAGAACATTTTCACCTTTTCCTGAGCGAGAATGCAACCACTCGCTTTGTACTTTCTGTGATCCGAAAACGGTGGGCAGGCCTATATCCTGGAATCCAGACAATTTCATCTTCCGTGCAGAGGAGCGGATAGCGGTCCCGGAGGCGACGCGGTAATTTGGCGTTGATGAAGAAATCAGAGAGTTTCATGGATTTTCCATTCATGCCAAGGGGATGGAATCTTTCACCGGATCGCCGCAGACGGAGGATTAGATTCTTGCCAAGAGTATCCGCATCGAGCGTGACCTGGAAAGGGTCGTCGTTTTTTAGGATCGGGGCGGTGTCGGACACCCTGCCAATTAATACCCAGCCTTTTCCGAGGTCAAATTCACAGGGTAATGTTAAAAATATCTCGACGTCATTGCGAGGAGCCTCGTCTTGCGATGAGGCAATCCCCTTGCCTGAAGATGGAGATTGCTCACCTGCACTTGTCATCGCAGGTGCAAGTATCCCCCCGAGGGAGCGTTCGGGGTTCGCAATGACATGGATTTGCGGCCAAAAATCTGTGGGAAGATTTTCCTCCCCATCCGCGAGGTAGAGACGGTCGGCTTCTCGTAACAGAAGCAAGCCAGAGGCAAGGTCGATCCGCTGCGCCCGATCAGATTCTGTCATAAATTTGGCGGCACGATCAAGAGTCGCAAAAGAAATGTCTATTTGTCCCGGGCGCAGCCTTTCCAGAGCAGTTTTGATCAGATTACGGATCAATGCGGGGGAAAGTTTGGCAAAGGCAGGCAAATCAAATGAGACGAATCCTTTTTTTTCTTCCAGAAGAATATTCTGCCATGTTGGTTCAATTAGCTCGGAGAGGAGGGAATGATCCCCACTGAGCGCGCGGCTTGTGCGCTGGAGGGTCTCGCGAAAACGGGGATTATATTTTTCAAGTTCGGGGATAAGATTATGCCGCAAGCGATTCCGGAAAAAATCATCAGAAGCGTTGCTGGGATCTTCGTGAGGATGCAGATCGTGCGCCAGACAATAGGCAACCGTGTCGTCTCGCCAAAGATCAAGGATGGGACGAACGATGGGAATTTCAGCATCAAAGGCGGGCAGGATGGCGCGAGCTTCCATTCCTTTGAGCCCACTCAGTCCGGCCCCACGCAGAAAGTGCATCAGGACGGTTTCCACCTGATCATCGGCAGTGTGCCCAACAGCAACGGCCTGCGCTCCATGCTTTCGGGCCTGGGCAAAGAGAAAACGATAGCGCAGGTTGCGGGCAGCCTCCTCGATCGTTTCTTTGTGTTTTTTTGCGTAGGCGGAGACATTATCGCTCTCGCTCAAAAAAGGCAGGTCAAATTGAGAAGCAATTCCCTCAACAAATTTGGCACCTTCTCCTGAATCCGGGCGGAGCTGATGATCAAAATGGGCCACGATCAAAGGATAGCCCGCCTCGTCCAATTTACCGAGCAGGCAAAGACTATCCGCGCCACCAGAGACGCCGACGATAATGGGGAGATCAGGAGAGAGGGAGATGCTGTTCACTTTTTTTACCACAGAGAGCACGGAGTTCACAAAGTTTAATAGAGAATAACAAAAAGATTTTCTCTTGGTCTTTGTACGCTCCGTGGTGAATCCTTAAACCTGATATAACTCAACCAGCACCCCTCCGGTTGATTTGGGATGGATGAAGGCATATCTTTTTCCATCTGCTCCCGTGCGTGGGGATTCGTTGATCAGTTGGGCACCTTTATCTTTTAGCTGCGCCATCATCCCTTCAATATCGTCTGTTTCAAGACAGAGGTGATGCATCCCTGGGCCATTTTTGGCGAGATATTTCGCCAACCCGGAATCATCCGTTGTTGGGCGAACGAGTTCAACCTCCGTGCCACCAACCGGCAAAAAGGCGATCTGCGCTGATTCTACAGGGACGTCGCGCAATTCGGCCAGTTCCAGGCCAAGGGCATCCCGCCAGAAGCTGAGGGATGACTCGATCTCAGAAACGGCAACTGCAATGTGATTGATTTTTGTGATTTTGGGCATTAGAGACCTCAGACTTTCGGACTTCGGACTTCGGACTTCGGACTTCGGACTTCGGACTTCGGACTTCGGACCTCGGACCTCGGACTTCGGACTTCAGAAGAAAGGATAAACGCGAAGGGCACGAAGAGACACTAAGGTTTAAAATTTTCGGAAGTTTTCCTTTTTTTCGTTATGTCCTTTATGTTAAAAAATGTCACTTTTTCTTGATCACGACAACGTGCGTGTCAATCAGTTTGGTGAAACGCTCCCAATCGGTTTCCGTATTGAAAAAATGGCGAGGGAAGATCAACAACATGCCGCGGATGGTAATCAAAGTCACAAGCCCACCCACTTTACGGAGACGGTTGAAATCTGACCAGGGATAGGATTTATCGCCTTTGGGGAAATTATAGGTGATTCCCTGTTTGGTGACATAACCACTCAATGGACGCTGCACAGAGGTGGTATTCCACATCCTGCGTGCGCCGAGATAAGTAGGGATATAAGCCTGGTAGAGGACAACTCCCAGCAGCAGGAGCAGGGCAATCTCAATGATATTTCCAGCAAAATCACCTGTTTTAATGATCTCACTGATCGTAGAAACAGCCATCACGCCAAAGACCAACCCAACGAAAATATACATCAGGCGGGAGGTGCGCCCTGGCTGATTGGCAAGGCGCACGGCATTATAAAAGAGTTTTTTATCGTATTGTCCCTTGAATTTTATTTGCATGAATTTACCAAATTGTTTCTACATCATATAAGTTAATCATTCTGTCTTTGGTTATTATCGGAAAAGACTCTAATTGACTTTGCGCAATCAATAACCGATCAAATGGATCAGTATGATGGTTGGGCAAATCGTATACTTTTACTGAATGACTGATTTGGATTGCCAATGCCTGAAAGTGATGTAAATTAATACGATTAGCTATATATTGTGCTGGTTCTTCAGGTAATATCAACCTCCCCTTTGCTGTCTTAATTGCAATTTCCCAAGTGCTTGCAGCCGAGAGGTAAATTTCATTTTTTCCATCCGCAATAATTTCTGTCGCTTTCTCAGAGAGCTGCGGATCGCCCAGATTCCACCAGAGAAAAGTATGCGTATCAAGCAAGCATTTCATAACTCAAACTCTGGTAATGGTTCATCAAAATTGGCTTTGATAATAACTTTTCCTTTATCGATCCCAGATGTACGCGGTCCAATGATTTCGTTTTCATAAGGAAGCAATCGCACAATTGGTTTACCAGCTTTTGCAATAATAATTTCCTCACCACTCATTACACGAATGAGCAGCTTAGAAAAATGGGTTTTAGCTTCATGAATATTAAAAACAGTCATTTTACACCTCTTGTCCATTATAGACTAAGAAGTAGACTAAGTCAATTTAAAAACAATAATGCAGGCAGGAACCCGTTCCCTTGGAGGGAACGGGTTCCTTGTAACTATACTAATCCCAGGTAAAGCGATCATAACAGTCAAATTCAGCACCATTCGGCGAGATGACGTGCTGCCGCCAGTCATCATTGTTGACAGAGTAAGAATCCAGTTCGGATTTGATTGCCGCATAGTCCCGGGATGCCGTCCAGGTCGAAAGATGAAAGGATTGCCAGTCTGTTGAACGCCCTGTTGTCTGGTCACGGTGACAAACCAGTGAGGCGGCAACCGCTTCTCGGGTTACGCGCGATACGCCGGGATCATCCATCGCGTCCACCAGCGCAGGGACAATATCATCGGATAAAGAGGCAAGATAAGCCATATCCAATTCCGCTCCGCCTCTTGAACGCTCCACATTTTGGCGGACGATCAATCCGTCCACGCTGAGCAGGTTGAGGCTTGCGGCAAACCCGATGATCGCAAATGCCATTGCCGGAGCAAAAGCACGTTGTCGGCGCAGAAATTCTAGCACTACCACCGCCACCAGCAGCGCACCGAGCCAGATCATAAAGATATGCGAGTATGCTCGCAGGCGCGAAAACCCATAATTAGTTTCATACAGAGTAAGACGCTGGAAAGCGGAAACCAGCATGACCAGCACCAGTCCCACCAAAGTAATCCCCAAACCAGAAAAAGTTTTTTGCTGGCTGGTCTGCTCACGACGGGCAATCGAACTCAAACCCAAAAAGAGCAGCAGGCTGAAAACTGCCACGGTGACCAGCTCGCCAAATCCACGACGGGCATATTCCGCATAGGTAAACCCCTCTATATTGATATTTGCCTGCCCGCCAAAAAAGTATTGGAACTGCACGAGGACGAAAGCGGCAAAGAGCAAAAGGACACTTCCCAACACGATACTGGCTTCTGTAAATCCTAAAAAGGGTGCCAGGACAGGCTTTTCTTCGCCGATCAGTTTTTCATCCTGACTTTTATGCGCGGCGTAGAGCAAAACACCAACCAGAATATAGGCAATGATCAGAATATAGATGCCTCGAAAGATATATTCGGGTAAATTTTCCAAACGGAAAAGTTTGATAAACTCTTCCATTCGCTGGGCAAAGACCAGATCGGCGGAGGATAAAAGTCCCGCAAAAATGGCAACCACAGGCAAGGCGATAAATAGCCCGCGCAAAATCGGCCAGAAATTGTTCTTTTTGGTCTCAACCCCGGCCTCTTCGCGTTGTTTCCGAGTTTCGCTGATAAATGAAAATCCATTTACGAGCGCATTCCCCCCCAAACGGAGGAATCCCGCAATATAGTCACTTATACTGTAGAAAAGCCAACGTCCACCCAGAAAGCTGAGGGCAAAGAATCCCATAAAAACCAGGGTGAGGGTGTAATTTAGAAAAGTGGTCATTGGTTCAGCACGAATAAAGGTCATCACCGCGAAAAAACTGATCGGGAGAAATAACCAATAACTGCGTCGTACAGGGTGGATATCATCTTCCGCCAATACCCTAATTCCGCTAAAGAGAATTAGGGCAACAAATATAGCAAAAGAGACACCGGGTGTATTCTTCCAAAACAAAATATCGAAAGCAATACCGAGCAAAAGCGTTGTCGTCCATAATCTTTTCGAGTTAAGCATAACTACCTCCTGAAATGGTTTCAGCAATCGTAATTGACCAAAGCTGGCGAAGTCAGGCAAATGGTTTCAGAGTGTGTCAAAAGCTATCACTTTTAATAAATTTTGCGCTCATCGAGTAAAATTGAGAGAATATATTTATTTCGGAGGCTAATTTATGGACTGGATCACCAACCCATCCGCTTGGATCGCTTTACTCACGCTAACCGCATTGGAAATTGTACTCGGCATTGATAATATCATTTTTATCTCAATTCTCAGCAGCAAGTTACCCGACGATCAACAAGGAAAAGCACGTCAGATCGGGTTATTGGCGGCATTAGGCACCCGCATCCTGTTACTGCTTTCAATATCCTGGATCGTGCAGTTAACCACACCTCTATTTACAGTTTTAGAATTAGGCATCTCTGGTCGGGATTTAATTTTGTTCAGTGGTGGGTTATTCCTGTTAGCTAAAGCAACCCATGAAATTCACGACAATCTGGAAGGATATGAGGGCAAAGAAAGTGCCGACCCAAATAAAATATCCTTTTGGGGGATTATTGCTCAAATCGCAGTATTGGATATAGTTTTCTCTCTTGATTCTGTCATCACCGCCGTCGGGATGGCAGATGATCTTGCCGTGATGATCATCGCGGTCATGATCGCGGTAGGCATTATGCTTTTTGCCGCCACGCCTCTCAGCGATTTTGTCGACAAGCACCCCACCCTCAAAATCCTTGCGCTAAGTTTCCTGTTGTTAATTGGCCTCAGCCTGGTTATGGAAGGACTGCATCAACATATTGCCAAAGGCTATATCTATTTCGCAATGGGTTTCTCTGTCTTCGTTGAAATTCTCAATCTTCGCATGAAGACAAAAACCGCTAACCCCGTCAAGTTGCGGACACGGTACGAACAAAAGAAGAAAAAAGCTAATACAAAATCGGCTTCCTAAGGAAAAGAAAACTGGAGCATCATTATGGCCCTTTATTGGCTTGCCGGATATTTTTCAGGCTCACTTCCCTTTGGCTTGTGGATCACCCGTCTCTTTAAAAATACAGATATCCGGGATGGTGGCTCGGGGCATGTAACGACAACAAACACAGTCAGACAAGCAGGATTTTTTGCGGGTGCGATCGTTCTTATTCTCGATATCGCCAAAGGATTCATCCCTGTCTGGTTTGCGATCCGGGCGGGATATCCGGCCTGGTCGGTGGCAATCGTCGCGGCACTTGCCGTGATCGGACACTGCTGGCCCATCTTTGCCAATTTCCGCGGCGGGATGGGACTGGCGACCACGGGAGGTGCGATGTTGGCATCATCAATACCTGCTGCGCTGGTTGTTCTCGCCTTGCTGCTTACCCTTGTGCTGACAATCCGCCATTCTGCACGGGCCGCGCTTTTCACCGGATTAATTGCCCCGATCATTCTCTGGCTATTTCAATTTCGTGGGATTGAACTTTGGGTGATGGTCGCGACAGGTCTGGTGATCGCGGTACGCTTTACGATTGACTGGAATCGGAAATATCGCGAACTATGGCTGGATCGTGAAGAAAATACTGACCAAATAGTCTAAACCTCCTCACAATAGTCGTCCATCAACTCATCCACCCAGGCGGGTTGCCGAACAGGTTCCGTTGGCAGAAACTGTCGAAAGGCAGGTTTTATATCCAGCACGGGCGTCCCATTGATCGCATCCAATCCTTGTACAGTTAAATTTCTTCCCTCCACTTTGATTATTTTGGCAATCGTCAACCCAATCCGGTTTGGACGGTTTTTGCCACGCTGGGAAAATATGCCCGTTTTGGGCCAGGAGGGATTATTTCTTGGATGCCGTGCTCCCTCGACGATTTTTCCGTCCTGCACCTGATGAAAATAGAAGATAATCTCAACATGGGAAAACTCATTTAAACCCTTGAGGCTTTCGGCGGAGAATGACTCAGTCAGGGTGATCTTTGAAATTGTTTTTCCCCATTGATCATCAGTAATTTCATCGCGATGGTTTTCAACATAAGCAATTGCTTCAAATTCAATTTTCATGGAATATCTTTCAAAAATAGGACTTATTCTAAAACCCTTGCCCCATCGCTCTGCGTTGGGGCATTGCTGCCAGAAAATAGATGTTTTACGTAAGTCGTAAAATAGTAAGGAGCAGAGATAAAAATACCGCAGTTCAACTATAAACTACGGCATTAAAAAGTCACTTGTTCAAAATATCAAAGAGCGAATTCAATATCAGCATCCCGCATGGCGTTAAAAGAGGCAATTGAGATTTCGAGCATTTCCAGATCCGGCTCAAAGGTGGTCAGTAATTGCAGAGCCATATTTGGACGGATAAGGGCCTGCACAATTTTGGAATCGAGGTGCCCTGCCGTCCATTTGATATATTCATAGGCCAACCCAGAGAGAACCGGCAATAATAATACGCGGCTGACCAGGCGCCAGCCCAAGGACATGGGGCCGAGGAGGGAAAAAAGCAAAATGGACATGAGCACCAAAGTAAGCAGAAATGCCGTCCCGCAGCGGGGGTGTTCACGGGAATAACCGGCAACAATTTCAGGTGTGAGTTCAGCACCATCTTCAAAGGCATTGATCGTCTTATGCTCAGCGCCATGATAAGAATAGACCCGTCTGATATCGGGCATAAAGCCCACCAGCCAAACATAGCCAACCAGCAATAGCAAGCGCACAACACCTTCAAGCACATTTCCCAGCCAGGGGTTCCAGTCAAGATATTTTTCAGCCAATCCGCCAGCGGTGGCAGGTAGCAGGAAGAAAAGGCCAATACTGAAAACCAATGAAAGACCCAGGGCAAAGTATAAAGCAGGCCCTTCAAGCTTTTCATCCTCGCCAGTTTGGATATTGGCCGAAATTGTCAGGGCCCGCATGCCAAGACCGAGTGCGTCCCACAGGAGAACCAAACCACGCAAAAAAGGAATTTTTGCCAGACGTGTTTTGTAAATTCCTGCCAATTTTTCAACATGGAGAGCAATCTCACCATCTGGCGCTCGCATCGCGATGGCAAGTGCCTTGCTGCCTCGCATCATCACCCCTTCAATCACGGCCTGGCCGCCGTAAGAAACTAATTTATCTTCCATAAATTTACCTCTAAAGTTCTCTCTTTTAATTACAGGGCTAAACCCTGAACAAATTATTGTTAGCTTAAATTGTAGAAAAAATGGATCAAGGCATCAATTCCACGATACCAGGTTGGCAGATCCTGTTTCTCGTTCGGGGAGTGGATGCGATCATCTGGCAATCCGAAACCGGTCAGAACCGATTCGATGCCTAAAATATTTTGCATCTCGGCAACAACGGGAATTGATCCCCCTCCGCGTGTGAAGAGAGGTACCACGCCCCAAACATTTTCGAATGCCTTTGCCATGGCTCTAACTCCAACACCATCACGTTCTGATATGGAGGGATGGCCTCCATGCTCGACCTTGATATCCCAGGTTACACCTTTAGGAGCGTTCTCTTCCATATACTGCTTCAATTGCTCATAAACCTCATCTGGCGTTTGATCGGGGACGAGACGCATGGAGATTTTTGACATCGCTTTTGCAGGGAGAACTGTTTTGGCACCCTCACCAGTAAATCCAGCGAGCATCCCGTTGACGTCAAGCGTCGGACGTGCTCCCGTGCGCTCAACTGCCGAATAACTTTTTTCCCCCCATAATGCGGAGGAGCCTGTTGCTTCCAGATAGAAATCATCTTTCATTGGCAAGCGCGCCAGTTCTACTCGTTCTTCGTCGTCAAGGGGACGTACCTTATCATAAAATCCCGGCAAGGTGATCCGACCATTTTCATCTTTCATACCAGCAATCAATGTCATCAGTGCATTGGCGGGATTGGCCACCGCGCCACCATATAGACCGGAATGCAAATCATGGCTGGGGCCATAAACACGAATTTCAAAATAGGCTAACCCACGCAGGGCATAGGTGATGCTGGGAAGCTTTTTATCCATAATCCCGGCATCGGGGTTGAGACAAAAATCAGCTGCAAGCATATTTTTATGCGCTTCCATAAAATCGACCAAACTTGGCGAGCCAATTTCCTCTTCGCCTTCGATCATGAATTTGATATTGACGGGTAAATCCCCATTTTCTACGATTGATTCAATTGCTTTAATGACGGCAACGACTTGCCCTTTCATGTCGGAGGCGCCACGCGCATGGAGACTATCACCACGCTGAGTTGGTTCAAAAGGCGGTGATTCCCAAAGATCAAGAGGATCTACGGGTTGGACATCATAATGCCCATAGATCAGGACTGTCGGCGCGTTTTCAGCATGCAACCAATCCGCATAAACCACAGGATGCTTTGCCGTTGGGAATATTTCAACATTTTCCATGCCCAATCCGCGTAGTTTTTCCGTAAGCCATTCTGCTGTGTGAAGCATATCAGCTTTATTTTCAGAATTGGTTGAAATGGAAGGAATCCGCAAAACCTCCTTCAATTCATGAAGGAAGTTATCTTTGTTTTTATGTGCATATGCCAACGCGTTTTCGCGGTTGTCAGTCATTTTTTCTCCTTGGGAAGATCATTGTATAAGCTTGATAAAATCTTCGGACAGCATTAAAGATTTAGCCTGGTAAAAAACCATACAAAAACCAATATTGATCCTGAGAAAATTGGTTTTCTAAATTTGCATTCCAGATAAATTTATCAGGGACAAGTTTCCTTTTCAATAATTCATCAAAAGTTGTTAACTCGACCAAATCTGCTGAGATATCTGTCAATAATAATTCCAGCATCACCCGCCAGCGGACCTCATGACGATAGTTTATCGCATGATTCTCAGGATTAGAGCGGTAATCGTTGAGGTAATTCATCCAAAGATCGAGACGTGCATTCAGTTCCTTTGCGGCCTTTCTCTCCCAGGCGGCGCGCCACTTTTCTCGAAGGGTAGCAATTTTCGGATGGAGTTGCTCCCCAAGTTGCTGGGCACGTAATCGTCGCTGGGCAAGGAGCAGTCCACCAATTGTTAAGCGAGGCTGTTTTGCTCCCAGCGGCCAAAAAAGAATATCCGAGAGAAGATAATCCTTTAGCTCAGGGATGGCAGCTTCAAGAAAGTGTTGATCCTGTTCCGGGGTTGGCATTATTTATGGTGTTTCGACTGTTGCAGTCGGTTCAAGGGCGCGGCGAGTGAGCAAATGCCAATTGGCGATGCTATCCAGGCGGTCGCTGGAATCGTAAAGGGGTGCCGCCTGGACGCCGTTAATTTGGGCATCGATTGCAAAGGTATAGGTCGGATAATATAAAGGAATCGCGGGGATTTCCTGGGAAAAAATTACCTGGAAATTGCGATATAAACGGGCCCGTTCGTTAATATCTGCGGTCACACGCGCGCGTTCAAGGTATTCGCTGGCCGCACGATTATCCCATTGGGCGTAATTCTGCCCACCACCTGCTTCAGCCTGATGCCAAAATGGATAGGGATCTGGGTCGGGGGTGTAGCTTAGATTTAGATCGATCAATGCGGCCTGGTATTGGCGCATTGCAAGATTTTCATGGACCAACTGGTTATAAGGAAGGGCAAGTAATGTCACCTGCACGCCAAGTTTTGCCCAATCTCGCTGGGCATATTCTGCCAAGGCCGTATGTAAGGCATCATCGGGATGTAGCAATGTAAAGGCCAGGAATTGACCATCTTTGGCACGCGTCTCCCCACCCTCTGCCGGGATGACATAACCCTCCCTTTTCAGGATGGAAACTGCAGCGTCAGAACTGAATTCAAACTGTTTTATGCCTTCATAATATGCCCAGTTACTGGGAAGGATCGGTCCGTCCGCCGGGATGGCTTGCCCTCGTAAGAGATCATTGATCATCCTCTGACGGTTCAGTCCCGTTAACAAAGCCTCCCGAACAGGGATTTCCTGTAAAAAGGGAACTTCGCCATTATCGAGATTAAAAAATATCATGCTTAGCTCTGGCCGGCGACTGGTATAAAGGGAAAGATTATTCTCAGCAAGCGCCTCGTCCAGGATATTGGGTGTGATCTGGCTGATTCCCATCACCTCGCCTTGCTGATACGCGTCCAATGCTTCAGTTGAGGAGGGATAATAACGAAATACAATCTGTGGGATATATGGTTTTTGTCCATGATATTTTTCGAATCGACTCAAAACCACACCTGTGATCTGGCCCTCTTCAACGAGTAGATGATCAAATTGATAAGGTCCACTTCCAACAGGATTCAGGTTGAAATCTGCGTTGAGAAGTTGATCTTCGGGGATAGCGCCCAGTAAATGTTTCGGTAGCAAGCCAAAAGTCAGGTAGTCCAGGAATGGGGCAAAAGGTTCCGGCAAACGGAACTGCATCGTTTTATCATTCAGCTTTATAATCTCGACCTCGCCCCAGAGATCTTTGACATCTTGCGGATAAAAGGAGATTCCACTTTTGATCAAATCAATGGTGAAGATGACATCATCGGTCGTAAGCGCCGCCCCGTCATGCCAGATCGCGTTTGGACGGATGGAGAAATTATAAATAGTGCCATCTTGTGACGTTCCCCAAGCCTCTGCAATATCAGGGAGGGGCAATCCGCGTGAATCAAAACGTATCAAACCACTATAAATCAAACTATTCACATCACGATCTGCGATGTTATTCCGATCCAAAAGGGGGCTGAAGCGATTCATGGAACCAATCAAAGCCTCGGTATAAACACCTCCGCTGGTTGGTTGCGTGAGAATCGTCCTGGTAGCAACAGGTTGTTGACTGAGCAACAATATCCCGACTAATATCAGGGTAAGAAAGACAACAAGAATTTGCCAACGAAGTTTTTTCATAATAGACCTTCCCTCACCCTTTGCTCTCTTCAAAGAGAAGTGCTTCAGGAGAGTTAGGCTAATGTGGTGGACAGATATAAAAAAAGGAAGGTCTTTTCTCAAAGCTGGCTCCAGGGACCCAACTCTAAAAAAATGACCTTCCTGATTGGGCAGCTTACCTAGCGAGTAACCAGTACTGCGGCAATCGCCAACCCAAAGAAAATAACGCTCAAAACAATGGTTGCACGAAAGAGAGTTTTTTCAACACCGCGGCGTGCGGTAAAAACACCGCCCGTATCCCCGCCGGCCAAACCTCCCAATCCTGCGCCCTTGCTTTGCAGGATCACGCTTACGATCAGCGCGATTGACGTTATAATCAGAGCTATATCAATATAATTAATCATGGACGAACCTCCTAGAATTTAGCGGACAGATTATACCTGTGATGGCATAAAACAGTCAACAGGCGTTATCTAAAATGATCTTATGCATCAATCAATATAATCACTCATAACCGGAAACAGAAAAACAATGAACGAAATCATCGCAAATCTTCACATGCATACCCGCTATTCCGATGGAACAGGCTCTCACGAGGATATTGCCAAAGCTGCACTGGAAGCCAACCTCGATGTTGTGATTACCACCGATCATAATGTTCTCGTGCAAGGGCCTGAAGGTTATTATAAAGCAGGCAAAAAGCGGGTTCTGATGATCGTTGGCGAAGAGATCCACGATCAAGATCGCGATCCGCAAAAAAATCATCTCCTTGTCTTTGGCACAAACCAGGAACTAGCCCAAAATGCTGACGATCCTCAAACATTAATCAACTCAGTTAACAAAATAGAGGGTCTTTCCTTCATTGCCCATCCTCACGACCCCGAGCAGCCAGCCATCAGCGAAACAGCAATTACCTGGGAGGATTGGCAGGTACACGGATATACAGGCATCGAGATTTGGAATGGTCTGAGTGAATTCAAGGGCCTTATCAACACTAAATTACATGCTCTTTTTTATGCCTATTTTCCGAAATTTCTCGCCTGCGGGCCCTATCCCAAAACCATCCAGAAATGGGATGAGCTGCTCAACTCAGGGAATAAAATAGTTGGCGTTGGTGGTTCAGATGCGCATGCCTTGCGCGGCAGTCTTGGCCCGCTCACGCGCACCCTTTTTCCTTACGGATTTCATTTTAACTCCATCAACACCCACCTTCTCCTTTCTGAAGCATTAAGCGGAGAAGAAACAAAAGATCGAAATCTGATCCTTGACGCCTTCCGCGCGGGACACGCCTTCATCGGTTATGACCTCCCCGCCCCGACACGCGGTTTCCGATTCAGTGCGCAGGGCAGACGTGATTCCGTTATTATGGGCGACGAGATCCCCGCCAAAGGCGGTGTCACTCTCCAAGCCCATCTCCCCTCCTTCGCTGAGATCCGTCTGATCAAGGATGGTGAGGTTATCAGGGAGTGGAAAAAACAGTCAGTTTGCACCCATATCACCACTGAACCGGGCGTTTATCGCATCGAGGCGTATCGACGCTATTTGGGCCGTCGCCGTGGTTGGATATTCAGCAATCCGATTTATTTGAGATGATAATTTCATGTCCATTTCCCATATTCTTCACTATACAATGTAAATAAAT